>JBPBQB010000293.1:0-34781 GCA_050954545.1 Janthinobacterium lividum
ACCGTGTCAGCGTCCATGTGCTTGTCGGTCAGCATTTTTTCCAGCTCTGCCACGTACTTTTTGGAGTTATCGATGCCGATGTACTCGGACAGCATGGCGACCGCCGTTTCCAGGGTGATCAGCGGGGACGGCTTCGCGTTCATGCCTGCCCCAAGGGTGGCAGCCAGCGCTTTTGTGACAAAGGCGATGCAGTCGGCGGCGCTCTCGAAGACGCGCTTCGGATTGGCGAGGCTGATGTTGAGTGAATCGGGATTGATGCCTTTCAGTTCAAGCTGGAGGCAGATGCCGTCCAGGATGACTTCATAGACCCAGCACAGGTCGTAGGCCATGCCGTCGAGCCATTCGCTGACGATCAGGTCGAGCGTGTCCCGGCTCATGTTCGCGAGGTTCTGCCCGAAGAGCTGGATCGGCGTTCCGTTCGCGGCTCCTTCTTTTTCGAGGAAGTAAATGAGGTCGGCGATCTCGTGGACGGTCGGGTCCGAAGGATGCACCTTGATGTCGACGTTCGCATCGTGGACATACTTCGCGAGCTGCTGGTACGGATCCGAGTCGACAATTGCCCCTTTGTCCATGACGCCAATCGCTTTTTTGTATTCGTCAATGTCTTTTTGCTTGGTCTGGTTATTGCCGACCTCGCCGAGTGTGTGATCCTCAATCCGGGCCGCATTCGATTTGCGCCGCGTTTCCTGGTAGGCTTCCAGAACGTCCAGGTTATGAGCAATGCCGAGCGTTGAGGCGTACTCGAACTGGCCGTAACGATCTTCGCCGAGCTGCTTCCACCGGTGATGCGAAATCTGATACTCGGCGAACTCCCCGCCAGGCACGACCTGCTGAGTCGACAAATCGATCTGCACGAAGGCCCGCTCCGGGTCCAGGAACTCGTCGGTATCGTCGGACAATCGCTCCATCGTCATCGACGGCATGACTTTTCGCTTCACGATTTCGCCGGACGTCTTGTTCGCGTTCCAGGCAATCACGTTTTGCACGAACATATCCGCTTCCATGCGTCCATGCCGCAAATACTTTGCCATCAGATCCACGTTCGCCGTGCCGTCCCGGTTCACGAGGCGCGTGCGGCGAAGAAACGCATCCGCTTCCGTCTGGGCCCGCTTCGCAGCGGCGTCCGTGGTTCCTTCGCGGGCCGTGATCGCAAGATTAAAGCCAGTCGCGGTCGCTTTATAGACATGCTTCTCCACAGCGGCATGGAAGCGGGGATTATCCCGGTAGAGCGCCCAAAACTGCGGGATGAGTCGGCGGCGATCCCATGTCTGCTGCTGGCGCATCATGCCCGACACGGCAGGCGACGCCGACCCCGCGACGCCGCGCTCCGTTGTCAGCGCACTCACGCCGGGGAAACGCGATAGCAAAGACGCGATTTTTGCCATCAGCGCATTTTGAGGCGGCGACTGGACTTGCGGCAAAAGAGGCTGCGACAGAAGCGCAAGACCGGACATGGCCGGAGCGGGCAAAGAAGTAGGTTTTCGGAGTGCCATGTGGGAGTAGCCGCAGGGCGAAGGGATTGTCACGGACGCCGCCAACAAGGTTCGGCGTCCGGCTATCACCCGGCGGTGTGACATCACCCACCAGTGACATCACCCGTAAATCTGGGACTGAAGAAATGGGTTCCAGGGAGCCACCGGAGCAGAGGGTGTGCTGGACGCTTCTTCGCGCTCTTCGAGCTCCAGTCCATCCCACCGGCTTTCGAGGTCCACGGGCTGCGCGGGCGGCAGCCTCTGCGCCGGACGCGGGTTCGGGCTGTAATCGACGGTCACGGCTCCGCCGAGCACTTTGCCCGAGCCTTGCGGAGCCTGGGCGCAGGCGATGTACTGGAGCGCGTCCTGCGGATGGGAGAACCGATCTTTCAGGGGCATCTCGCGCCCGCCGTTGTCGGCGGCTTCCGCGTAGGCATACGACCCCTCGAAGCCCGCCCGGAGTCGCTCGCAGGACGGGTGCGCGGAAACGACGAATTTGGGTACTCCGTCCGCGATGTCTTTGGCGATCAGGAGTGCGGTCACGGCGCTGCGCCGCGTGTCCCAGACCTGGTGCTTCTGGTTACCTTTGACCCGGAACCCATACTGCTCCCAGAGAATCTGGTACGCGCTTTTTGCGTCGTTGGCATTCCGGGCTTTCCCTGCCGGGTCGCCCATAAAATCAAACTCGAGTCCGCCTGCGAACACCTCTTCATACGTCGCATGCCAGACGTCGCTTTCGAGGTCTTGCAGCTCGGCGAGACTCATGCCGGGAAGTGCAGCCCGCAGCCACTTCTTCTCGAACAGCTCCTGCACCCGCTCCATCGTCCACGCCTCGTACCCGGCTTCCGCGTTCAGCTCCAGCATCTGCCGAACGATCAGCGGGCCAAACAAAGGCATCGCCTTGTTTTCCTCGTTCAGCACCCGCAGAACGCGCACCTGGCCCATGTCGGACACTTGGCTAAAGACGCCTGCCGGATTCAGGCCAAAGTCAAGCCCGATGGAAAGCGGCAGTCCGGGCTCGGCTTTCAAGACTTCGCTCGTACCGTGCTTGTTTTTGTCGTAATCGGGGAAGACGGGCTTGCCGTCGGCGATGGTCCAGTCCAGATCGAACTCGCGCTTGATTTCGCGCTCGGACAGTCCTTCGGTATTGGTGGGAAACCACAGCGGATCGTTGCGCTTTTTCGGGTCCGCTTTCCAGTGCAGGTTTGCGACGGCGACCTTGATGGACGTCATCATGCCCCAGGTGCCGACCGGCCAAGCCGACGGCACCGAAAAATCTTCACCAGGGATAAGCAGGGTTGTCATAAGTAAGTGCCAGTTCTCGCGCGTTTTGTGACAGCATTTCCAAAGAAATGAAGACAAATCAAAAAGAAATGAAGACAAATTTAAACTATTTTTGTACTTTGCGCCGCAGTAAGATGAGTACAATTTCGACTTCCCCGCCGTCGAGCATCTGCTGAGGAGTGCAGCAAAACGGTGCAAGAGGCGTCGCCAGCCACGACTCCCGGTCGCGTCCGCGCAGGAACGTCCAGAAGAGAAGATTGTCCAGTTCTTCATTCATTGCATTCTCTACTCAAACGGTTTGTCGAGTACGATCTTCGACATATGCGACTGGGCGACCGGGGTGCCGACGATCACGATCTGGCCGCAGTCATCGTCGCCCGCCACACCGATGCGGTTTCCCATCAGGCCTGCCCACAGCGAGCGCAGGTCTTTTTGCTCCGCGCCTTCATCGATGCGGATCCTGGCGCTTCCGTCGCCGCGCCCGTCGTCGTTTTTCGACATGGCCTGGATAAACGAGTCCATGGCTCCCGGCTCATGCTCGGAGTGGTGGATCGTGATTCGGTTGATCATGTTGTGGACATTCGGTTTGTCCTGCGAAGTGACGTAGCTCATGCGCGGCAGGCAGGATTTACTCACTTTGTCCGCCGGGTGCTGCTCGTAGATGAATTTGCTGCGGTAGACCATCTTCTCGGTCTTGCCGAGGTTGACGCAGCGCACGTAGATTTCGCGCCCCGGATGATACAAAACGTCCCAGGTATCGAGCTCGCACAAGAGCCAGGAGGCGATCATGCGCCGGGACTTCGGAATAGCGAGAATGTTCTGGGTTTGCCACAGGGCGCAGAAGAAGGCGAGCACGTCGAAGTAGCTTTCGCCGCTGCCGTCCGGCTGGGGCAAAGAGCGCACGGGCGAGCCTTTGCCGTCTTCCTGCACTTTCTGGGCTTCGACAAACGTGCGGGCGCAGTCGCGCAGCCAGCGAACGCAGCCGATGTCGATGCGGTGGGGGACGCCGAAGGGATCCGTCCAGTCGCGCCAGTCGCCGACATACGGGGAGCCTTCGAGAAATTCCCGGCGCTCTTTGGAGCGGAAGCGCGACTTCTCGCTGCTGCTGCCGCGCAGGAACGCGAGGTCCCCGACTTTGTGCGCTCCGAACGACGCGGCCATCTCCTGAGCCATCGTGCGCCCGAGTCCCTGCCGCGAGTTGGTTCCCGCAATTCGCCCTTCCTGAGCGCCTTGCGGGCCGGAGCGCCCTGATTTACCTGGCATAGCGGTTTTCCTTGACGACGAAGAGAAAAGACAGTCGATATAAAAAACGATCGATCTGAAAAGTGGTGGGGTGTCCGGCCACGGCTTGCCTGAGATCGCGGGATACTCTAAGGACTCATGGCGGGAGCCGGACATTTCCCCGGCCTCTTTTGAGGCAGTCCGCTCTGGGGCGGCACGTGGGGGTAGCCGCGCCCTTCGAGAATTGTCACGGACGCACTACTTGTTAGTGCGGGGCAGCGATCAGCCGAGCGAGCGACGTGTCTTCGTAGCCCATCTGCTGGATCTTCTGCATGATGCGTCCGTAGATGTCACCGCAGATTTGCTTGATCTTATCGCGCTCTCCCTCGGTCTCTGCCAGGGCTAGAGCGTCAAAGGCAATTTCCTCGGTTCCGGTCTTGATCGTCATGCCGAAGTCGTTGACGATTTGGCGGATCGCTGTCGGTGTAGCGACATTGATCAGCACCGCTTCCGTGTCGGCTTTGATCTTGTCGATCTTGGCCTGGTGCATCTCTTCGCTCCGCATGAACCGCAGGGCGTTGGTCGCTTTTTCGCCCGTTAGCTCTTCCGGGTTTTCCGTCGCGGCGGCGATCACTTTGTTCAGCAGGAACTGACTGACTTCCTGGATGTCCGCCCTGGCATGGAGCGCGTCGTCCGCCTGCCGCTTGTCGAGCGCGGCCCGGAGCTTCGGGTTGCTGCGGCTGAACTGATTGATGCGCCTCTGCTGCTTATCCGTCAGCGACTTACTTGCGATCGACAACTGGTTCTTCGCGGGGAAGATGTCCATCGCCTGGGGTTCCGTCGTGAAAAGGTCGTTATCGGGCATTGGTTTCCTCGCGTACTTTTCTATTTTCCTCGCAGGCTTTTCTGCCGGCTTCAATCCGCGCTTTTCCGTCTGGAGTTCGTGCGCCGGTGGACCTCCCGCCGTGCAGGTAGCAGCGAATTTCTCCGGTGCGGCACGCCCGGATGCAGCGGCTTTGGCGGCGTTTGGTCATTGCGCCGCACACGAGCGCGGGCAAATCTCGCGTTGATAACCCCATGCACAGTTTTTCGGCCAGCATTTCGAGCAGTTTCGCCGCAATCCGTTTCCGCTCTTTCCGCTGCTTCCATGGGGTTAAGCTTGCACTCACTTCAATCCAGGTCTTCATTGATGGTCTTTTCCTATCACCCTATGGATAGTTCGCAGGGACTATCACTCTATGGACGCTGTATTTTTGGTTGGTTTTTTTTGCTTGCGTTCCTGGGAGTAGCTTGGAAATGGGGCAGATGTCACGGACGCGGCAGCGCGGAGCATGCGGTACGAGAAGTCAATACGGACTGCTTGGGATGGTAGGAAAGGCCGAGCCCTAGCGAGGTACGGACGGCCCTGCGCCGATCATAAGGCCCATCATTGCCGAAGGCACAAAAGAGGCTTGGGACAGTTGGAATTCGGTGATGTCCGCAGTAGTCCGTGAGGCTTGAATTGATATGGGAGGACAGCAAAGCACTCGCCGCCCCTCGCCCCCAATCTCCTCACCCGCCGCCGAAAATCCACGGCCCCCCTACCCATAGAATAACCGAGAGTGCCTGTGGTGCAGAAATTGATTTGAGACGCGAGGGGGGAGACTTCGTAGAACGCGGTGTTCTGAAGCCTATTCTGTCTTTGTGTTGGGCTTGACTAGAAAGCCAGTCTGGGGGAGCTTTGATTGTCTCGTGTGAGGCTTGGTCAGGAGTGGAAGCGTGAGAAGGCCAGTGGTGGAAGGTGAGTCACGGGTCCGAGAGCGGGAGTAACACGAGCGCAGGAGGATAGCGCGGTGAGTGGCCGTCTGGGACGCAGCGCCAGGGAGGGCCTACGGCAGTAAGGGTTGAGGCTACTAATGAGTGAGCTTGTTTGGGGCGATTTCGTCACGGACGGCGGACGGATCATAACGTGGGGAGACGCGGATCAGGGAGTCGGCGAGGCAACCGCGCAACTAAGGAGAAGTGCTCTCGAAAGAACCGTCTGGGCTTTCGTAGTGGACAAACTGGGCTTTATATTGTTCTTGAAGTTCAGCTAATTGGTCTATCAAGCCAATATCATGTTGTTGTAAGTCATAGAGCGCATTGTCAGCATTGATACGGCAGGGTGTACCATCTGAGCATTGATAGGAAGCAGACATAATGCTAGTCTCTTGCTCGTGTACCTGTTCGCGCTGGTCGGTGATGGCATTATACTGTGCAGAGATTGCGTCCCGCGCGGCTTGACGCCGTTCCGCAGGAGTGAGCGGCAAAGGTTTGTCAATAGCAGCAGGAGTGTTATCGGTATCAGTGTTGACGACAGCAGGAGGATTGCCGGATGTGTCAGTGCTAAAAGACTGGGATTGTTCCGCAGAATAGCGCGATTGAGCATCTTTGACAGCTAAGGCAGCTCGCTGAGAATCAGTGAGTGAAGACGAAGGCGAAGGAGCAAGAACAACAGGAGCGGAAGCAGGCAGTGTTGAATGCTGAGGCGGATCAGGCTGTAATGCTGACCGCTGAGAAGTGCATCCGCCAAGCAAAAACAGATAGATTGCCGCTGAAGCAATAAGCAAGCGCGTCTTGGGGATTTTCATAAGTCTATTCCCCGGAACGCTGAGATTGCAGCACCGCTCTTTCAGCTTGGAGATTAGCCTGCTGAGATTGCATCCTTTCTTCCTGCTGTGCGCCAGGGGACAGAGTAGGTTGATCTGGCGGCAAAACAGAATGATAATCGGCGTGAATCGGCGGATGATCTTTGGCGGAATAGGATTTCACCTCTGTATTGGGGTGATCTGCCGACAGAACGACAGGGGCGGGCATCGCTGGCGCTTGCGGAACAGGAACAGCAGGGCGAGGAGCAATCACCACGGCAGGCGGAGGCGGTGAGCTGCAACCAGTCAGCAGGCAAGCGGTAAGCAGCAGCGGAAAAAAACGTAGCATAGTGGAGAGCCTATTTAGGAGCTAAGTGACGGCGCTTGATAGCGCGGCCTAATGCACAGTAAGACCGATGCCCGATCAGTGTATCAGGGCCAGCGGGACAAGTACAAGTAAAAGATGAGAGCGGCTGTAATGGTCGATGGACACCAGAAATGTTAGCACGAGCCGCAGCGGTCTTACGCGGTGATTTACGGGAGCCTAGCAAGCGCATAGCATCAGAGATAATAGCATTTTCGGAAGCGTCGGGCATGGCGGGAATAATACCCTAACGGATTGCACAGTGTCAAGAAAGGCACAGTAAAAATAAATAATTTATTTTTCGTAAACCTATTGACAATTAGCCAACGGAAGGGTAATATACATACACAAGAGAGATGCAGTTACAGACGGCCCGCGAGCCGCACTAGCTCCTCTCACGCGGCGAGTAAGATACGGGCAGAGCGTCCCCTCCCACGGACGGTAGGCAGAGCCAAAGAGCAAGCGCCAGCCCGGAAGCACCTTGACAACCAAACGGTAGACGACCGAGACCAGCACAGACGCAACGCGGCTCAGACCCGCCTCTTGATAGTCTTCCGTGCGATGTCCGGCACTACGACCCCGATCACCTTTTGAAAGGATATTCCCATGACCGAGATCATTTACCGCAGCCATATGGGCTACCTGCACCGAATCAGTGTCAAGGGCGCTGAAGCGATGGAGTTTTTAACCACATTGACCGCGTTCGGATGCGACATCGTTTCCGTCATCGTTTGCCACCAGTAAGACCAGCCCGCCAGCCCAAGCAAAAGCAAAGCAAAGCAATATCAAAGCAAAGCGGCCCCCGCCAGTGTGCAACCACCGACGAGAGCCTAGCCCGTCAACTCTACGAAGGAGATTGAAGAGATGCCACACAGTTTACCCCAGGATGCGCCGCCGTGCGAGCCGCAGCCTGTTTTCCAGTTCTTGCCGCTCACGTGTCCGAAGTGCGATAGCCCGCTGGACGACGACGTAGACCGCTATTCCCATTTCCTCGTTTGCACCAGCCCGAACTGCTTCTTTCAGACGAAAGTCTATTCTGTCTGCACGGAGACGACGCAGGGCAGCGGTTACGGGTTTGATTCCGGCTTCGACGCGCGGAGGGCCTACTAGCCATGATCACCGGCGCAGCCCCAAGCGGCATCAAGCAAATCACAACTAAATACCGGGTCACGATCACGCATGACACGAAGGCGATCAACGCCACCGAGTATGACCGGGCGATTATCGCACACGGCGATTACGAGAACCTTGTCAAGATCGAGAACGATTACCGCCGCGCGTATCTTTCGACGCACGACGGCAGGAACAGCGACCCGACCGGCGTCTACGTGCGGATCACGCTCGAAAAGATCACGACTGAGACCGACGGCCCGCTCACCAGCGAAAAACAGCAAGTCATCAGTCATTACGTCCTGCACGACAGCCCTACCGAGTACGAGCAGTCCGTGGACGCGGCGGTGATGAAGACGCGGGCCGGAGGGACGAATTGAAGAACTCGATTCGTTACGACCTTCCTTTCCAGGAATGCTTGCTGCGTTTCACGAATGACCAGCTAGAGCCGGAAAGCAACCCGGATGAGAGCGGCCCTTCGCTTGATCAAGAGCAAGCACAGAACCAAAGCTTCAAAATGCTCGTGGACATCATCGACATCTACGCGGGCAAATATCACGCGGCGCAGATGCAGAAGCATAAAGAAGCCAAAGCCCGGCGCAAAGCGGACGCCAGGAAGTAACGACCAGGGCAGAGTAATTGACTCTGCCCTCTTTTCTCAGGAGTTATGACAGCACACGGACACCCAGAAAGAGACGCACCCATGCCCAGCTATTACGCGCTTCGCCGGATCGACAACCCGAAGCTGTTTGTTGTTGTGACCATTCGCGGCACCGAGCACCTTGTTTTGACGCAGACCCGCCAGGAAGCCGTTGACTTTGCCCTGGACAACAACTTGACGGAATGGACGGAGCCGGAAGCCGTCATTCCCGCCGAGACGAAGTTCAGCCGCTATTATTTCGGCGGACAGATCTTTACCCGAGAGGAAGCCATCCGATGACGCACTTTCGCATTTCCCAGCCGCCCGCCTGCCCCCAGGTATGGGCCGGCAGCGAGCATGACCGGCTATTGAAGACCGCCCGCAGCGTTTCCGCGAAAGGCCAAATCGAGACGCAGCGCCTCACCCAGCCGCTGAAAGGCGAACGCTTCCTGCTTCAAATCCACGCCGCGCGGAACACCCAGACCGGCGAGACTTGGCGCACCGCGACCTTTACGAGCGCCGACATTCCCGGCCATATCCGCACCGTGCTGATCACGCCCACCGGCGAGACCTGGCTATTCTTCCCGGCAGACGAGAAGACCCGTACCCGGTGCATTTTCTCGAATAACAAATATCGTTCCAAAATCTGGCAAATCAGTCAGCAGGAAGGGACAGCGAAATGACCGAGATCATTCACTGCAACCGGAAAGAAGTGGCAAGTTACTGGTGTCCGCCCATCAAAGATCAGCCTTTGAGAAAATGGACAGACGGAGTGCTTTTCCGGGTGTACTGCTGCCAGTATCCTGGTGCCGAGCCGTTCTGGGAGATTTGGCATGCTGCCAAACAAGGCGCTGATGCCTGCCTGACTGAGGGCGGCGACCCGTTTTACCAGGAGCCGACAGATACCGAAGCCTTAAAAATGATAGAGAAATACCTTTACCTGTGACTTCGACAGCAATTAGCCCACCGTCCGGCCTGTTTGCAGTCCAAGCAGGCTACCTCACTACCCACAAGGAAAACCAGACGATGAATACTACTTCCCAGGCAATTACCCTGAACCTGCCTTGTTTTCACTGTCAGGCGCAGGGACGTTTTACCCACCATGTCGGCAGCCAGAACGATCCCAGTTATTCGGCACTGGTTTACTGCATCTCTTGCCACGGAACAGGGCGCATGTTCCCGTGATCGATCTTGCCAGCGCAGTCTCCGCGCTGTTCGCGCTGTGTGCAGACCTCGAATGCGACACACGACACGGCTACCCCTACGCGATACAGAACCTACTGAGAGCATCCGCCGCGCTTCCTGAGCCGCGTGACATCAGTTCTGATGACTGTGTTCTGGCAACCTACGCGGTTCCGCGCCCGGCACTTTCGCGCCCGACTTATCGGGTGCCAACCGAAGATGAATACGACGATCCATTCAGCGACAACTAACCCCAATTTTGCTTTTAGTGACAGCAGAAGCGCACCCAGAAATACTGAGAAGGAACCAAAGACATGACAGCCACCACACAGACCACACAGACGAACACGAACCAGAAGCGCGGCGAGCTCACCGGCGGCGCGTTGACCTTAGAAGCCCTTGCGAGCAGCAAGAGCGTACTCGCGGCGACCCGAGGCGGCGGCACCAAAGGCTTGCAGCAGTTCTTTACCCCGCCCGCACTCGCGGAGTTCATCAAGTCCGTGCTGGATCCGTTCGGCGGCTGGCACGTGCTGGACCTGACCGCCGGCGACGGCAGCCTGCTCGCGCCCTTTGATTCGCAGCGGCGCGTCGGCATCGAGATCGACCACGACCAGATCAAAGCCGCGAAGGCTGGCGGCACGGGCTACGCCGCGCTCCACGGCGACGTGCAGCGGATCCTCCCGCTTCTTCGCCTCACCGGGCAGCAGTTCGGGCGCGTGGTGCTCAATCCGCCCTTTGGCCTGACGTGGGACGTAGCAGGCCAGCGCATGAACAGGACGAAAGCCGCGTTCGTGATGGCGCTCTCCGTGCTGGCACCGGGCGGCCAGGGCGCGATCATCGGCGGAGCCAAGCGCCTGCAGGACGAGATTTTAAGCGATGAGACGCTTCGAACGGCAGTCTTTGCCGAGGTCAGCATTCCCGCCGGCACGTTCGAGGGCGTAGAACTCGAGGTCAGCGTTCTGTTCTTCGCGGATCCAGCGCACCGCTATACGCCCCGGAAAGCCCAAAGCGCCCCCTGCGTCGACGGCGGCAATCTCGCCGCAGCTCGCAGCCAGGTCACAGACTCCCGGCGCAGCCTGTTTGTCACCCTGCCCCACCGCGACGGCATGGATCATGACGATCTTGTGCAGGATTTGCGCCATGTGCAGCAGGAGCACGCACGAAGGCGGGACCAGCGCGAAGGCACGGCAAGCGCGGACATCTGTTTGACCGCGAAGAACCGGATCAGCGTTCATTTGTCGGCGATCACGACGAACGCGATCATGAGCGCCGCCGGCAGCGAGACTGTCGCCGGGTTGCAGCGGCTGGACGGGCTGACGGTGAACTACTTCGCGCAGAACCCGCGCGAGTGGAAAGACGTCGCCGCGCTTGCGGCAGGCGCAGTTCTCACGCTCGACACGGGACTCGCGGCCCAGGTCGAAAGCGTCATCGAAAAAGCGGCGGCGCTGTCCTGCCCGGTGTACCCGATCAAACCCCAGCAGCGGCTCGGCTACCTCGCGGACACGGAGCAGATTGAATGCACGGTCAGCGACCCCGCAAAAGGCTTTACCGCCGGCGAGTTCTACCCGGTCGCCACCAAGAGCCGGATTGCCACCAGCGAACGCACCGAGACCAAAGAAGTACCCGCAGAGAACGGCGGCATGAGCGTCAAAGAGCTTGCCTGGACCCGCAAAGCGAAAGTGCTGGACATTACGCTTACGCCCGGCAACCACTTCCGGCCCGTGACACTCTCGGAGAAGAAAGACGACATCGAATACCTGCTCGCGCATTTTGCCCTGCCGGATCCGGGCGACCTCGCGACGAAGTTCCCGGCGCAGATGGAGAAATGCCGGGCCGTGCTGCGGCGCATTGAAGCGGACGTGCTCGCGCCGCGCGGCTTTTCGCTGAAGGAGTACCAGAGGGAAGACGTCTGCCGACTGATGATGAAGCAGGGCGGAATTCTGTCCTGGGAACAGGGACTCGGGAAAACCATGGGCGCGATGATGTTCACGACGGCCCAGCAGTATTCCAGGCAGACCGACGGGAACACGCTCTTTATCGTTCCCCAAGACCTGATTCCGCAGTGGCAAGCGGAAGCCATGAAGTTCTTCGGGCGGGAGCTCGTTTGGATCAAGACGCGGCCCCAGGCCCGCGCCGCTGCTCAGGCGATCCGTGCCGAGCGCCAGGAAGCCAAAGCCGATCCGTTCTATGAGGCGGGCAGCGGCTGGTATATCACGCACTACGAAGCGCTGTCTATCGGCGGAACGCAGGGAAAAGTCACCCTTCCCGTGGACACCGCCGCCGGTCGCGAGCGGCAGACGGTCCGCACCAACCAGGGCAAAGTCATTCTGCCCGAGACGCTTGTTCGGCATGTCGTCAAAGAGTGCGTCGTTCCTGCCGGGAACCGGCTCGGGCGCTGGGAAGAGGCGAAAATCGTGAGGCGGCGTGTTCCCCAGACCACCGCCCAGCTTTGCCCCCAGTGCTGGCAGCGGGACAAACGCGCGACCGATACGGACAGCGGGCAGTATGACGGCGTGACCTGCAAGGCTTGCGGCTACGCCCACAAGGCCCTGCATTTGAAACCGATGGCGCACGAGCTGACCACGGCGTTCAAGCAGGGCACCGTCGTCGTGGATGAAGGGACGAAGATCAAAGGCGATAGCCTGCAAAGTCTAGCCGTGCGCGGGCTTCGGGCCCGGCGCAAGCTCATTCTCACCGGAACGCCGGTCAAGAACGCTATCCCGGATTTATTCCACTTGGAAGGATGGTCTTGTGGCTACAACTCCCCCCGCTTTCCCTTCACGTATGACGGCGGGCTCGACAAATTTCGGAAGGATTTCTGCGTGATCGAAACACTTGGCGGCGCGAAAGGTCGCGAGCGGGTTCTCAACGAAATTACGAACCTTTCCATGTCGTGGAAACGAACGACCGGCAACTATGTCCGCCGACGCAAGGAAGATTCAGGAGAGCCGCTGGTTCCCCGAAAGTTCGTTCCCGTCACTGTGCCAATGGGCACCTTGCAGCGCCGCCAGTACGCCCACTGGCTGAACGGGTTCACTTCGTTCTATTGCGAGCGCAACCCAAGCGCGGATCCGGCCATGGTGGAAATGAGCGCGGCGATCCTCGGGCAATTACACAAGCTGGAATATGCGTCTACCCTGCCGACGGCGGACCCGGACGCGGATTACTGGCGAGTGCCGGTCTCGGACTGGACCCCGAAGACGCTTAAAGTCTGCGAGATTGCCGCGTTCCATGCGGCCAGGGGCGAACGGGTACTTGTTGGTTCCGATGTGATGAAGGTCGGCAAGTTTGTTGCGGATGCCCTGAACGAGCGCGGCATTCCCGCCGGGCATATTCTAGAAGAAGACAGTCGCGGCAACACTAAGACCATGAAACCCAGTGATCGAGCCGGAGCAGTCAAAGCGTTCCAGGAGGGCGACACGCGGGTTTTGTGTGCCGGAGTGCAATCTATTAATCTCGGTCACAACATGGATCAAGCCAGTGTGGTGATCCTCGACGGACTCCCCTGGGACTACGCCACCCTCGACCAGTTCATCGCCCGTGTTCATCGCCTGAGCTCCAAGCGGCCTGTTACGGTCTATGTCGTGATGACAGAAAGCAGCTTAGATGAGCGAAAATGGTCAACCTTAGAAGACAAAGGTAAGGTTGCGAACCTCGCGCTTGACGGCGACCTGTTCGAGAAAGAACAGGATCCTATCAATGTCAAAGCCATCTTAAAAGAGATGATCGAGCGCGGACTGCCCGCCGCCGACACGGTGCAGGAAGCGGACTGCCAGCGGCTCTGGGAGAGCCAGCAGTTCACGTTGCAGCCCATCGGAGCCGCGTATGCCGAGACGGCCCTGCCAGAGGAAGCCCCAGCCCCCAATATCAAAGCGCAGCCGGCGGACAGCCTGTTCACCTTCGAGACGATTCTGCCGACCAGCAAGAAGGCCCGGAACGCCCCGGCGCTCGCCTCGATGTACGCGCCGGTCATTAAGCAGGGCGCACTGTTTGCCCTGTAAACACTTCCAAGCAGCTACTCGCGATCAGGGGCCGCGCATCTTTACACGCGGAGAAAAGAGACACCCTTATGACTGATACCGAAATTGCATTGCAGGCAACACGAGAACTGAAAGACTACTTCGCGTCGGAATGTGAGCGATTACAAAAAGACTTGGCAGGAGCCAATGCCGAGATACAGCAGTTGAAAGCCATGCGTAGTGTGAACATCAAAGATTTCCGGTTTACTCAGCAGCCAGGATTGACGGAAGGCTTCTTCCAAGCAGAATTCGTTCCGGCTCTTGCCGACGCCATTTATGGCACGATGCAAGAGACAGGAGCAGTCAACTTCGTGGAGTTCACAGTATACGCCCCCAAGTCATCGCCCGACGCTTACGACCGTTACATCTTGACGTTTCAAAAAGCGAAGGGGTTGACACCTGCCGATAAACTTAAAGACGCTGAGTCCAAAATCCAAGAGTTAGAAGGCATAATAGCCAACGCGTTAGCCTGACACACTCGCGTTATAGAACAGTCCCAAGTGCCAATAGAGCAGCCTCACGAGTCTAACTTGACTCGTGAGGCTGCCGCATTGTTACGCCGCCCCCTGCCGCAGCGCGTCGAAGCCCGGCTTGTCATACTTTGCCCGGCAGTTCGTGCAGTGATAGGTATTCACTCCCTCCTGCCCTTTCACGCGCTGTACCCGAAATTGATGCGAAGCGCACTGACAGACGCTCGCAGGGACCGCCGGACGGCCCCCGGTGAGCTCATGATGGATATGGCGCAGGGCGATGGACTGGTACACTTCGTCCAGGCCGCACTTCTTATCCGTATACCAAAACAGGGCGAGCTTTTTCCCCACCGAATCGATGCGCCGGGCGATGGTCTGCTTGTTCTCCCCCAGGTGATCGCCGATCTGCTGCAAGCTCCAGTCGTCCAGCCGCAGCCGCACGATCACGTCCATCTCTGCGGACAAGTCCAGCGCCGCGAGGATGCGGTCGATCTCGCGGGCTGTCATCGCGTCCATCGCCGCGCGGGAAAGCCCCACGGCGGGCGCAGCCCGGTTGAAATTCGCGTCGTTGACATTGTGCGTGTCCGACTGCTGCGTATTTCCGGGGAGTTCGGAGAAGTCGGCGACTGTCAGGGCGCGTCGGAAATTGTCGCGCTCTTCGCGCCGGGAAATGGTCCGCGAGGACAGCGCCGGGTACGCGTCGGAAACGTCGTAGACGGGCAGCAGGGCGTCCGTATCGGCATCCGTGATAGGACGGACGCGGGCGGTGCGAGCAGCCCGCTCCGCGCGGGCCTCGGCAGCAGTGCGTACGGTTTTGTTTAAGGTTACGGTGGACATGATGGCGACTCTTTCGTTTGGAACTCTGGTTCCGAGAAAGCAGCCGCCCGAGCAGTAGTGGAAAACACTCGCGGGTAGGGAGCAGAAGTATGAGGTTTCAGGGAAAATATCGCGCATTATCTCGGCTTGGTCAAAGGCTTCTCAGCCTCCTCCGCACCGTCGGCAACACGCAAAGCATAGGCAAAATCAAGTCATAGGGCAAAACGAAAAGTTATCGCCCCCGCAAAGTCGCGCAGATCGAAACGCGCTTCTTTTCGTGGACTTCGACCAGAAGCGATCCGAACGCGGCATTCGCAATAAAACGGTACCCGAAAATCATCTGCGCTTCCGGGACCGACAGGTACGCAGGCATCCCGTCGCCTTTGTGCCTATGGCGGACCATCGCCGGCGCGAGCACATCCTGAGTCATCTCGTCCGCGCGGAAGTTGAAGTCCGCGAACGAAAGTTTTTCTTCTCGCGTCAGATAATCCGCCGACAGAAGGCCGGGAACACTTGCCATCAGGCGCATATTCTCCGCGTGAAGCCCGGAAATGGCGGCTTGGTTGTGAAGAACCTGTGCCAGAACCTGCTCCCTAGCTGAGTCGTGCGCCGATGTAATTTTTTCCATAATGACCTACTGTATCATGGTTCTTGCCTGTTTCACTGCTCGTTTTCCAGAATGGAAAATAAACTCGGGTTTCGCTGGCATACACTCAGCCGCACTCGCTGTTGGAACGGCGCGGGCGCGACTGGGACAGCGGCAGCGAAAGCGCCGCGCAGAGACGGTGGACGGTCGTAATCGACAGGCGGCACTCCCCGGCCAGCCATTTGAGGCTCGGGCACTCCCCGCCGCAGTGCTCCAAATGATAGCCGTGCCAGTTTCGGACCACGATCTCTTTTTTGAGGTACCGGGCCGGGCAGCGCGGCGGGTGAGAAGCAGCATGTTTGTGAAGTGGCAGGGACACACTGATTTATACCACTTTTTTGAGTGTGCCTGCGCTGTCATACCACGCTCCGGTTTGCCAGTTTGAGTAGAATATCGCCGTGGCAGCGCTTCGGAGCGCAAAAGCACACCAGGTCTTTCCCCCGCAGCGGGTCCAGCCAGCCGGGTTCCGCCTTCAGGCGCTCCGTAGCGTAGACCTCAAACTGATCGCAGACTGAATCCCGCTCGCCTTCGGAGTGCATGATAAACGGGTTCCCGAAGGGGCCAGGCCGACCAACGAAGACCGCCCCGTCGGTCCAGTATCGATCTCCCTGATTGAGAACGCGCGGTCCGCCCGCCTCGGCACTTGCGGCAAGGGCAGTGCTAGGGAAAAGAACTGAGCCGCGCTCCGTCCAGTACGCAAGCGCCGCCGCCAGCCAGCGCTCTTTATGGCCCATCGCCTCTTCGATCCGTGCAAGCTGCGCGAACTCTTTTTCCAGCCAGCGCGGCTCCCACGCGGACATTTCGACTTGCAAGGCTTTCTTCTGCCGGGACCAGCGCCCAAGTGACACCCATGTCGACATCACAAAGGCGTTGACATCGGGCACGGACTCGCAGCGCGACAGGATCAGGCCCGGCGGCTGCGGGTCCGGGATCATGCCCGCCTTCGCCGCTTCCACCAGCGACAGGTACACGCGCAGCGGGGACATCTCGCGGCGCGGCACTTCTGTAAGAGGTTTCTCTTCCGCTGCCTTTGGCGCGATCTGCTGTTTCCAAACATCCCACCGGGCCTCGAAATCGACCAGAGAAGCGCCGGGGAGGTTCAAGGACACCTCGGAAGGCTGGGAACCGCCTAGAATCAAGCCCTGGGAGGCAACAGCGGTATTTTCAGTCCGCTGGTCTTCTTGCTTAGACAGCAGATCAGATAGGTACCCCACGCTTTGCCTCCTGATCTTTCGCCGTTGCCGTATGGTATTCCGGGTTCGTAATCTCGACCACGACCAGGACGTACCCCCGGCTGTCATCTGTCAGCGGGTGTACACAGTGAGAATTGCGGTGTCCGCCACTTGGCACGTCTTTCGATCCGCCGCCGTGCTGGTGACTCTTCTTTTTGCAGTAAGGGCAGCCGACGGTTTCGAGTTTCCAGTAGAACCCGCTTGGAAAACCGCGCTTGACCCAAGTTGCTTTCGTTTCTAAAATTGGACGTCTGTCTTCATCCACCATCTCAAGCCTCCTTCTCGTGTCTCTCGCAGAAACCTAGCATTCTAGCAAAAGTCTAGCAATCCAAATAAATACATTGCTAGACTGACGACCATTAAGTTTTACTCTTAAAAACCAATAGGTTTTTTTATCATTATTGTAATCCTAGTATTCTAGTAATTCTTTATTAAGAAAGCTCTATATAAAAACAACAGCCCGTAGAAAAACACGCTCTCGCGTGTGCGTACCTATATACATTGCTAGGTTTGCTAGAATGCTAGGATTTGCCTAATTTACTCTCAAATACCTCTCTAAAAACCTAGCAAAAGCCCAAAATGGATTGCTAGACTTTTGCTAGGTTTTACTAGTCGGCAGCTCTGCCTGCGGATCCACCAGCCCGATCCCGTTCCAGACCCAGGTATTTTTTCCAAAGAGCCACTTCTGCCGCTTCGTAAACTTCTGGCTTGTCATCTGGATCGTAAACGAGTTACGAGACAAGATGTTCGGCTCGCCTGCCGCCTTGCACCACTCACGGTAGGCAGCGTAAAACTGCGGAACAGGAACAAAGCTCTCTGGATCATCTAGTTTCGCTTCTTCACCGATAAAGCGAGACAACGAATCTTCGTTGAGCTTGTATTCTTGCAGTAGCATTTTGGACTCGTCCGGGAGGGCAAACCCGTTGCCCGTGCGTGTGGCCCGAAAGCGCCGCAGCCCAACCAGTGCCCAGTTGAAAATGCCGGAGATTTCGCCATGCAGAACCGCTTCAATCCCCTGCTCTTTTTTTTCTTCTGGCACTTCATCGTTTTGATAGCGCCACTCAATAATGATCGGGCGGCGAAAGTAGCCCTTTGACAAATCAGTGGTGGAGGGGAGTTGGTTACAAGAAACAATGAGCCGCACGGTCGGGCGAAAGTTAATCACTTTCTCGTTCGGTCGGCGTCCGTTGATCTTGTCCTGTCCGGTCAGCCGCTTGTAGTGCGTTCCGTTCTGCTTCATGGCTTTTGGATCCGGTTCATCCACAAAGCCGATTAGCTTTCCAAACAATTCGGCCCGGTAATACTCCCGGTGCAGATCCTCGATGGAGACAGCCGTGCAGGATTCCGGGCCGACTAGTTTGTCAATAAGGCGGGTCGTAATCCCTTTGCCGTTTTCGCCCGTTCCTTTCCAGTACATCGCCTGCTGCGCGGACGTGTCAGGCACGAGGCAGTAGCCAAACCATTCCTGCATGATCGACACCCACGGCGCATAAGTTTCACCGCGCGTCGTCAGCATGACTTCGGTCATGAACCGCTCCCAGCGCGGGCAGCCGGCGTCAGGATCGTAGGGAAAATCCCGCTTATGCGTAATCAGGTTTTTAGGAGAGGGCGGAAGAAGTGTATTGCTTTGGATGTCGTAGACTCCGTTCGCGACCGGGATCCAGTGCAGGTTGCTGTCGAAATCGGAGAGTTCGTGAGGACCGAGAATGTTTTCAGCCAGCGCAACAATGTCGCGGATATTTTTGGGAGTAACGGCGACAACAGGCAGGACAATGTTCTTGTCCTGCAAAAAGCGGAATACAGACGCGTTGATCTGGTGGACCTCGGTAAACTCCCAGCATCCGTCCGTGTAGCGCCACCACTGATTCACTTTCATGAAGCGGTAGCGAGATTCATGCCGCTTTGCCCATTCCGTCGCAAGCTGATGCACCGTCGGCGGCTGGTTCTTTTTCTCGGGACTCAGGCGCGGCGTTCTTTGCCGAGGCAGCGCATCACTTGGCGTTTGAGGGGGCAAAGACTGTTGTTTGTTTGGAGTGCTCATTAATCTTCGGATGTCTCGCTCGTGTCAGTGTCACACAAAAATAACGCATCAAGGGATGCTAGTGCGTCTGCAAGGCACTCACCCAAGAAAACACTTTCATGAGTAAAATCAGCTTTGTTAATTACGATGTAGTACCCCTTGCTCTCTGCTGAGTCGTGAGGAAAGTCACAAACTTCAAATCGTGAACCGTCGGAGTACACATAAACATTGCTTATCTTCACGGTGTGCTGACGACCAACACGAAACCAAAAATAATCAGAAAGCCGCTTTACGACTTTTGCACTGGAAACACGCATACTGGATTCCTTAAAGGTTCACGATCCACCCTGAAATAAATTGGCCGCTGTCAATACCCTGGCCGGGGTAAGTATGACAGCGACCCTTTCCACTGCCCAAAAAGACCATAGGGGACGGCTTTTCGGCGGGCAGCGAAATCGTTAAAATTGTGTGTTGGTGATTGTCCCGGCCAGAGGATCAAAACCCTTGAAGTGACTCCATTATAGACGCTGTTTCCGTTTCTGTCAAGCCGTGTGCTGTCATAAAATCAGTCTCTTTTATTTCCTGGGAAAACTCTCCGGCCCTAATACCGTCTTGTCGTTTGCCGCACGGTACAAAAGCGCAATGGCATCGGTCTCGGCAGCCAGCAAACAGGCTCCGTCTCGCCAGGATTCCCGCTCCAGGGCGATCAGCAGAGCCGCAGTGTGATCGGTAATCGATTGCTCCAGGGCCGTGGCCTCACTTCGCACGTCCCTGTTCCCCCAGTATCCCATCTCCCGAATGTCTTCCCGCAGCCACTCGGCCATCTGCCGCAGCTTTGTGATCCGCGCCGTCAAACGGGCATGGCGACGGACCGGACTCAGCGCTCGCGGCTGGACCTCGGCAGGAACCGGCAGCGGCAGCGAAGAGAGCGTGTTTTCGAGCCAGTGATAATTCACATGGTCTTCGGGGGCGCGTTCCGCCACTCCTTCGCCGTACCGCTCCAAAGCGTCCGCGCCTGCATTTTCCGGCAGGAACCGCAGCGGCGGCAGGGTCTCGCGCCGGGCCCGCTCTTCTGCCTCCCGCTGCGCTTCTTCCGCTTCGGCAGCTTCCGCCGCGCCTCTGTTCTTTTCAGCAATCATCGTCATCCTCCCAGAAATCCGGCTTCTTCCGGTGACTGCGCTTCGGGCGCACCAAATACCGCTGATTGTGCCGCCCCTGCGCCCGCTCCCAGTACGCCGTCATCACGACGCCCGACGTCCGCTCCCCGAGCTCGGAGGCCAGCACGAGGTAGCACTCGCCGCACTGCCCCCCCTCTTCGCGGGGCAGCAGAAACTTGTACTCACGCACCAGCATTTGATGTTCTTCGCGCCAGGGGTTTCCCGTCACCGTGTTGGTAAATTCGTTCGTCAGCCGCGCATTGTCCGGCAGCCAGTGCAGGATCGGAATGCACCGCTGCACCGCGCGGATTCGCCCGTGATATGTCCAAAAAATCCGCACGTCGCCCTCCCTCGGGTCACAATCCAAATAACCCGTCCTGTGCCCGGCACTGGTCCACGCGGCAGACACACGGCTCCCGTCCGCCGTCAAGGAGAACGTGCAGGCAGGCAGTGCTATCCAGAAAGCCGGTGGACGTGACCGTGCCGCCAGCCCACTGATCCCAGCCTGCAAACCACACTTCGACCCGCTGCCCGACTGCGAACGTCATCGAATCTCCTCAAAACTGAAACTCTTTTGCCGAAGCGCAATCGCTGCGGTATGGTTAAGCCAGAGGCATTCCGTGCGTGGACGTGCTCCGTCTGCCGTCGCTTTTCGCTGGACACAGTGCCACCCCGCATAGAGTTCATCGTAAAGCCCTGATGGATAACCGGACAGAACGACCATGCCCGCGCAGCCCGCAAGAACGGCCGCCAGTTCCCGGTGATTGTCGTCACTCATTTCGTGCGAGTAAACCTGCCCTGACTGTCGGGATTTGAAACACCGAGTCGAATGCACATACGGCGGATCGACGTAATGCAAAGTTTCAGTTGAGTCGTGCGCCTGAAGGAGAGCGACGGCAGGACGATTTTCAATCACCACACCTTGAAGCCGTGCAGTCATTGTTAAAATCGCATCTGGGAAGTGCATCCAGTCATGTGCCGGCGTGGTTCCACTCCGATTACTATTGGACCGAAACCCGGTGTCATGCAAAGGGTTTGAGGCGGCTGACCCAAAGCCCATGAAGGAGCGCACGATAAGCCTGCGGGCCGCTTCCAGCGGATCAGGAGACGGCAGCGACGCGCCCTCAAACTCAGCGCGGGCGTAGGGCGTCATGCGAAGCAAGTTAGCAAGGTCTTTTGCTGAACAGGGGTCGCGCAACACTCGAAATAGATTGACGACATCTTCGTTCAGATCATTAATGACCTCGCTGTACGCACGAGATTTTGCCAGCAGTACCGACGCCGCGCCGCAGTAAGCTTCCGTGTAAATGCGATGCGCCGGAAAATAAGAAATCACCCAGTCCGCCAGTCGATACTTCCCGCCGTGATAGCGCAGGGCAGGGCGCGTAGGTCTCACTTGATTGAAAACCGCTCCCCTTCCGGCGTCACCGTCGCCACGCCAGGCTCAGTCCCCGACACCGGGTCAATCGCCACGGCGACGCGCTCCCCGGTCGCCTCGTCCAGCCGCTCGACAATCTTCAGCAGCTTTGCGACCTTCGTCCGGTCGACACTCTCTGTCACCGTCGTTTTGACCATCTCGCCACGCCCGGTCGCTTTGGCCCAGGCGACGACCCGTGCGTCGTCCTTGTCGATCACGATCCGCGCGGGCGTCTTCACCAGCTTCAGGAGGCCGTTCAGAAGCGTATGCGTCCGCGCCTTCTTCCCCAAAAGCCAGTGTTTCGCGAGCCTCTCCAGGTCGGGACCATACCGATCCTCGAAGAAGTGCTTCCGGCCTTCGGCGGCTTTCAATTGGGACTGATAGTTTTTCTTGATGCGCTCGATCTTGTCGCTTTGCTCGTTGATCTGGGCGAGCACCCAGTCGGCATCCTCTTCCGTCGTGGGTCGCCAGGCTTCTTTGACCCCGTGCAAATCGCACAGGTCGAGCACTTCTGACTCTTCCAGGGCAGGCGCGTAATACTCGCCGAGCACCGGCCCGGCGACTTCTTCCATTACTTGTTCAGACATTGCTCTAGCACCCTCTTTCTGTAAAATACTCGCGCCATCGCTGCCAGCCTACTGCTGTCCAAAACCCCCACTCGCGCTCTTTCTTGCCCACCCAAAGCACGGTCCATCACTTGATTTCCTGATCGCCTTGGCGGAAAAGCTGAACACGGTGCCGCCAGTTCGCGGACCGGAAGAGAAGCGTTCCTGGCGTCTTTCGGTGCAAAACACCATCCACTTCCTCGAAATAACGGGCCAGAGAATAAGGCTGACAAACGGCCACGGGTGATCATGGTTCTCGTCCGCATCGCTTCGGTGAAAGTGGTGCAGGTAGAGACTGCCCAGCGTTGTCTCTCGCAATGTCCAGCGCGTGAGATACGGACTGCCACCGTCGCCGCGTGATTCGCATCCGTAGATGATTTTTGACTTGGGGAAATGCAGTCTCATGCCGTGCTCCCTGGAGCATTCGGCAGCCAAAGACCAGGCTTCACCATGTGCTCTCCTTCGGGATGATAATGTCCTTTGCCGCAGGGATAGCAGCGCCAGCACGGCTCTTCGCAGTCCCACCACATCAGCCGGTTGCAATCCGGGCAATGCTGGACAAAGCTCGGTTTTGGGTCATCGGAGAAGGTGAGGCAAATCGGACTGACGTCTACCGATCCCCAAGTGTCGACTAGACTCATTAAAATGCTCCAATCATTGCTTTTTCTAGGAGCGCATACTCGATTAAATCCATAAAGACATTTCCGCGATTATCGCGGACACAGGAATAAGGAACGCGCTGGTAAAGGATTTTTCCGAAGGCTACAATGCGCTGGATTGACTTCGGCTTATATTGCGCGTCAGGAATCTCGCGCCAGTGGATTTTGAGTTCCATCGGATGAATGGAATAACCCGATCCGCTTTTTAGACCTAATTGCTGCATAGATTTCAGTGCCTGACTCGGCCCACGACACCCTTCTGCCATTATTTTGCTCCCCTCAGCTTCGCCGCCAGCGCGACCCGGTCTGGGTTGTCTGGCTCGCCATCATTCCAAATATCGTGAGCCATCCGTCCGACCCAGTAAGCGTCACTTTCATGTTCATTCAGGGACTGCTCGATGCCGAGAGCCAGGGCGGCATGATCCATCATGCGCTGCTTGTCGCACTTGGCGTTCCCCGTCGCATACAGCTTGATCTGCTGGATATTGATCGTCTTCCATGCGACCCCTCGATCATAGCAGAGCATTTCCAGCACTCCGTGCAGCTTGCCGATGTCATGGGTTGCGCCGCTTCCCCGCAGCGCCGCCGCTTCCAGAGCCACGAGCTCCACGCCGTCAATAATCTCCTGCGTCAACCAGTCTCGCCACCAGTCCAGCCGGACCGGACCCACGCGCGGTTCATTCTTCTCCGTGCCCGGACGCTTCCCTGGGACCCGCAGCGGCGGCACAGTGACGGTCGACACGTCCCACACCGGCTGCCCGGCCCGAGTGTCCACCAGGCGCGACACGCCGCTATTGGTCAGCGATAAATCCAGCGAAAGTATCTTAATCATTCCACTCTCCACACAATCCAGCAAAACGGCAGCAAAAACGTGAGCCTGAGGGCAACGAGCGCCCAGTCGAAGATGATCATGGGATATTGTCGCCTTCGACTTCCACGAGAAAGACGCCGTTTTCAAAGCCGCCGCGTTCAATCTCTTTCATCTCTGCCAACAGCTTGATGTAGCGCATTCCACCGAACGGCTTAGAGGCGACTTTCAGCACGGCGTAGAGGTCGGCAAGCTCTTCAGCGCTTGGTTTTTCTCGAAACTCGCCCGCTTCCTCGACAATCTTGTCGCGGAGCGCCATGTCGATACCTAGCGAATCAAGTGTGATGTAGTTTGCTTTGTTGCCGTCAGCTTCGATTATTTCCGGCATTTTATCCCTGACAAGTTTGTCGTATCTCTTGATCACAGCCGCGTCCTCCATTCATAAACAAGAAAGCCGAGCGCAATCCCGCCAGCGTAGAAAATGCCCCACAAAAGCATCATTTTTCGTACTCCCGCGCCAGCTTGAACTCTTTGGCCCGGTCGGTGCAGAGCGCATCGACAAACTTGTTGTGTTCGCTGACGGGCTGGCCGCGCTTTCCAAAACCAGCGGCAAGCTGCGCCTGGGTCGGGTGTCCGTCCAAGAGAACCGTCTCGATCCGTCCGAGCCGCGCTTTGGCTTCCATCGCTTTGAGGTAAAGGCGGTTTGGCACTAGGTCATGCTTGAAGTTCCAGAACGTCCATCCGAGCGCGAGGCGACTGTCGCAGAAGACTGTGCCGCTCCACCCGTCCGGCAGAGACAGTAGCCCGCGCGTCAGAGCGACCATCTCGCTTTGATTATTCGTCACCGCGATTAAGTTGCAGTCCGCATCTTTTTGGAACGGTAAGAGGACGCCGCTTGCGGACAGAATTCGCTCTCCGTCCTCATCGACGGCGCACCACGCCCAGGTACCTCCATCAAGCGAAGGGTTCGGGCCGATGCAGCCGCCATCGGAATACAAGGCGGTGATCATTGCCGCCTCCCGCTCGCCAGATGCACCCGCACGGTCAGCCGCCCGATCAGGCGGTAGCGCGGCCCGGCCAGAGCGCGGAACGTCCCGGCGTCGGCGTCTACGTCGGTTCCATGCCCGATCCGATCCGCGACAACGACGCTGACCCGCCGCCCGGCCCGGCTGGTCAGCGTGAGGCGGCTGCCGAGGGTAAACCGGTTCGAAGCGACAAAGTGATGGTAGCGTCGCAGGTTTGCCGCGTAGGTCGACCCGTTCGAGCAAGGGCGGGACGAGTGGTCGACGTAGTATGTTAAGGAGGGCATCACGCGGACTCGGTTTCTGCGACAACGCGCCAGTGATGCACCCGAGGCGGCGTAAGAGTGTTGAGGCAATCCAGGCACATTTCCAGCTTGCAGCCGCAAATGCAGGTGTAGACTTCCTTGTCGAATCCGCATTCCGGGCAGACGCCGTTCACACGCGTCATCGTGCCTTCATTGCCGCAGTCGGCGCAGCGCATCCGGTAATGAGTGGTCATCGGGATTCCTCCTGCGTGGTCAGCCAGTCCTGCACGTCCGCCGGGACGGTCCAGTTCCAAATCCGCTGAAAGCCGCGAGTCGGAACCGGCTTTGGCAGAGGAACAATGTCTCGCAGTACCCATGCCCAGCGGCCCGGGCGGTAATCACCAAAGGCGTATTCCATCTCAGTCACCCAAAGCAGTGGAGTATCGGTATAATCACGGCTTACGACCCGCACGTCTTCGGTTCGGACGCAGCGATCCACGATGCAAGTTGCAATAACGCATCCCAAAGGTAATCGTTTCAGCACTTCCGACAGGTAAAAATCACCCGCTTGGTTCTCACGTAAATGCAGACCGAGTACCGAGGAAAAAGGCTCAGTAAAGCAAAGTTCTTTGGCGTAACCCGGCAGGCTCCCAGCCGCATGAATGGCGAGGCGTTTACCAATCAAGGCGGGCGGACACGGCCAGCTTCGAGTCTCTGGCCCTTTGAAGCCCCAGGGAATAAAACTCGCAAAGGGCTGGTGAAGAGTGATCGCTTTCATTGCTTTCCTCCCAGGATCGTCATGCACAGTGCTTTCGCAGTCTTGACGGCAACACTATTGCCAATTTGCTTGACCTGCGCTTCCCGGTTTCCAGTGAACTTGTAATCCTCCGGGAACGACATCGCCCGCGCCAGTTCTTTGGGCTGAAGCATCCGGAACCGGATGTCCAGCCAGCCGACCACTTCGCCTTTATCCAGCATTCCTTCCGTCACCAAGCGCGGATCGACCAGTGTGAAGCGGTCCCGACTAGTCACCGTGTCCAGCGGCTCATCGACGGAAGCCGGGCCGCCCTGGCCGTAATAGCTGACAAGAAACGGCTCGACTAGTCCCACGCGATTGGAAGTATCCAGTGTCGGTAGCGGCGCATCGAGCGGAAGGTTCCGTTTATCGCCGTCACTCTTCCCAGTATGAGATCCGTGGAACTTGCTCAGGAACGGCTCACACAACCCGAACATGCCTTTACCGGTGATGGTAGGAACGGGGCGCTCCATGTCGTAGCAACGCCGCGCGTGACCTTCACTCGAATGCTCCATGTTCGTGATGAACGGCTCTAGCGATGTCTCGATCAAAGCCCCTGCTCCACGTCCGGTGATTGTGTGAAGAGGCTCACTCATGCTACCTGTGTACTTTTCTTGATTCGGGCGCTCGCTGTAATACCGAATGATAAACGGTTCGGCAAGTGCCATATTGCCGCCCGTCGTCAAAGCAGGCACCGGTTCATCAAGTGATTTTCCGTCCGCATTGGCACGGAGAATGACGAGATAAGGCTGCACGAGAGCACGGTGATTGACACCCAAAACCGTTCCTAAAGGATCGCTGACCGCCTGCGGCTGCCCCGCGCCGACCGGACCACCGGCACCGATTAGGAACGGCTCAACGAGATTGCCGCCGCCGAATGTCGTCACGGTCGGCAGAGGCGCATCGATGTCATGCGTCCGGGGCGCTTGACCTTCGCGCTCACTGAGGTTTGGCACGATGAACGGCAAGTCGCTGTATTTTCGAAGCCCGGCGAAGATACGCGCCATTGTCGCATCGGCGAGGGGCCGCTTGCGGGTATAGATGGAGTTCGACGGCAGAGACCAGTCGATGATCTCCCGTGCCGGTTTCCACTTCGGATACTCCGTGAGAAGCCCCATCGGGTCTTCGCCGGGCTTCTGGTGCGATGCCACCGGCCATGCCGGGCGCTTCGTGCCGCGCCGGGCCTGAATGAACAGTCGCTGCCGGGTCGTCGCATCGCCATAGTCGGCGGCGTTCAGCACCTTTTCCTCGACTTTGTAGCCGAGTGCCCGAAGGCCTGCCAGAAACTGTCGGTACAAGCGCCCCTTCATCTTCGGGTCCGGTCGCCCTTCGGCAGTCAGCGGCCCCCAGTCGCGGAATTCCTTGACGTTCTCGATCAGGATGTTCTCGATGTAGAGTGCATCGGCCCAGCGCAGGACGTGCCAGGCGGATGCGCGGCTTTGATCGGACATAGGCCGTCCGCCACGGGCATTTGAATGATGAGTGCATTCAGGACTGGCAACAAGCAGGTGCAGATGACCGCCGGGCACGGCATGGCGAGGATTGACTGTTTCCAGGTCTTCGCAGTAGTGCGTCACGCCCGGATGGTTTGCCGTGTGCGTGTTGATAGCCGTCTGCCAATGGTTGACGGCAACAAGGTTGACGGTCAGACCCATCTCTTCTGCGGCTTGCATAAGCCCAGTCGATGTCCCGCCGCTTCCGCAAAAAAGGTCCGCGCATTGGAAAATCATTGCCCGTCCCCTACCCCAAGCATCACGTAGCGAAGAAACAAGACGATGCCGACGGCAATCAAAAGGCGCACGGGCAGCAGTTTCAGGAAATCCACATGCAGGGCTTCCCAGAAAGTCTTGGCCGGGAGTGCTCCGTCCGGGTGCCAGGCCGAGCGCAGTAGCGGGTACGCGCCGTCCTCGAAATCGGTCTCATCGATGATCCGGGCCAGATCCTTCGGCTGTGTCCGCAGCGCCTGCCGGAGCATGATGCTGGCTTCTTCAGCCTGTTCAACGGTGAGAAAGTCCAGCGGGTGCTGCGAGCGCCATCCCGCTACGACGTACAGCCACACGCCCATCGACACGATCAGGTCCGTGTCGGAGAATTGAAAAACGGGAAGGGTCAAGGT
Source organism: Janthinobacterium lividum (assembly GCA_050954545.1). Taxonomy (GTDB): domain Bacteria; phylum Armatimonadota; class Armatimonadia; order Armatimonadales; family Capsulimonadaceae; genus JANXMY01. The sequence goes on from JBPBQB010000293.1 coordinate 27,908, forward strand.
TGTCCGGCAGCGGTAGGAGCCGGTTGTTCGGTCCGTCGGCGGAAAGTCCATGTTGGGGTAGTGGTCAGTCTGAGGTATCATATCGGTGCAAGTCTCCATCTGGGGAATGAGCCGCCCCGGCTGCTACCAGGGCGGCTCTTTGTGCGTGTCTAGTTGTCGGCAAACGGATCATCAAGATCATTCGCGTCGGCGTCTGTTGCGGCTTCAACGGTTGCGCCCACCTGGTCTGCCGTGAACTCCCCCTCGATTACGGCGTCCCCTTCCGCCTCGATGGACTGAAAGCTCTCCGATAGCTTCACCAGGTTCTGCAAGGTGGTCGTCAGCCCTTTGATGCCAAGTTTATCAAATCCGCCCTTACCCGCGAGCCACGTTTCGAACTTCACAACTTCTTCCTGGGGCAGATTGTCTTTCGTTGCATTGATTGCGCCGATCAGCCCCTCGCGCTCTTCCTGCGGGGTAGACTTCTTGGCAGGAGACGGGCGACTCGAACGCACAGAGGCTGCCTCTTCCCCGCTGTCCTGCTGCATCATTTCTTCCTGGATATAAACGCCCGAAGTCTCCTGCGGAAAAGCCCGGCGCAGCGCCCGCGCTTCGGCGCACTTGCCGAGCATCACATGCGGCTTGCTGGCCCAGAGTGCCATCGGGGCGAGGGCGCGGGTGAGCTGGCAATACTCTGTCCAGTGAGCACTTTCGGAAACGATGTGCCATTCCCCGTGGGTCCATTTTTTAACGAAGGCAGTTGCGAACACGAGTTTTTCGTCGTCGCTATACGTAAACTCGGTTTCTCGGCCAGGGGCATAATCGCCCGTGCGGTCTGCAATCAGGCGCAGCCCATCGATGCCGACCTGAATGGTCATCACTTCTTTGTTCTTCTTCGGGTCCCAGCGCATCACGGCGTGGATTTGCCGAGAGAAGGGATCGAGACCGGTCCGGTTCGCGACAGCAATGAACAGCTTCAGTTCATCATCTGTGCTATCTTTGCAAATCGTGGTTTTAAGAAGGTCAATCTGTTCAGTCGTGAGACCGGTCGTGTGCTGCCGGAGCACAATATCGGAAGAACCTGTCCCGTTTTCCGGGCGCGTCGCAAGAGTAGTTGTCATTTGTCGTTTCCTTTCGTTGCTTCAGCCTTCGCTAAAAAAATCTTCGTCCGTTCGATACACCGGCTTGCCGTCCGGGCCGGTCACGCCTTTCATGGGTTTCAGTCCCAATTCTTCTTCTGCCCGATCCAGAATGTCGCTCATCTTGATCGGGCTGACCCGATCAAAGCTCATGGCGCGGGAAAGTTCGATGAGCGCTTGCTGCGCCACGGTATCTGGCAGGGATTCCGTCAGAATATCCGAGCGGTCGTCGCTCCAGGCTTCCAAATAGAAATCTGCGTCGATCTCGATCACGTCGATCCGAACGATGCGGGCGATCCGAAGCAGCGGTCCACCTTCGGCTAAAATCCAAGTCGCCATTCCTGCCTCCTTTAGTCTGCTGCGGAAAGCGCGGCATCGTCACCAGTAGTGATCGGCGCGGCATCGACCAAGCGGCGCACCGTTTTGGAAACAATGCGTTTGCCGGAAAGAAGCAGGCCATAGACTAGCTGCGTCCGGGTCATCTCGCGCCTTGCTCCGACTTCTTCCGGCGTGTCCCCTGCCGCAAGCTCCGCCTCGATCTCGCGAATCATCTCTCGTGTCATCGGTATGTCCTCTCACAACTCTCTCACAACAAACACAGTATATCAAAGAAACCGAACTCTGTCAACCCTCTCACACTACATCAACAATAATACCACAACACTTTTTTAACACGCTCATAACACTCTTGCAACTTTTTCAGCGCGTTCGTGTCACAATAGCCATGAACACACTAGCTTTGATTTACACGACAGGAACTTACGGACGCCATTTGGACGCATTTACCACAGTTTCAGATCGGGAGAAAGCCGCCGCTCGTCCCATCGACGGCCCGTTCCCCGAGTTCGCCCGAGAAATCCGGCACTTGCTCGGCTACTACGCCGAAGACCGCCGAAACTTTATGACGTCGCGCATGGCTCACCGAAAAACTGGAGTCAATTACTCCACAATTGCCTCCATGACGCGCGGCGTTCGCGGCAGCGAGGACACGATCCGCAAGATCGCGAAGGGCCTGGGCGGGGACGTCGATATACTCCTGCGGCTTGCCGGCTACGAATCGTTTTCGTCCGAAGAAGCCGCCCCTGACCCTCTCTCCCGCATCGGCCCATCGATCCGCATGAGCCGCCTGGACCGCATTCCGGTTTCCCGGCGGATCGCAAGCGTCGGAGCGCAGCGCGGCGCGGGGGACACCGAAGACGAAGAAGAGTCGGCGGCCTCGCGCATTCCGTCAGAAGCGCGAGGGATTGAAGTGCGAGGCGACTGCATGGAGCCGTTTTTCCATAGCGGGGACGTCGTGTTCATCCGGCCCCAAGCGGACGCCGAAAGCGGGCAGAAGGTTGTTGCGCTCCTGAACGATGATTCGATTACCTGCAAAGTGTTTTTGTGGGACGACACCGGAGCGCACCTCGAAGCTACGAACGGCAAGTATCCCCGGATCGACGCGCCGGAGTTTACCATCCTCGGCGTCGTCGTGATGGTACTCAAAATAGTCTAACAGAATTGAAGTGAATCCGAGAGAAGATGTATGCCTTTAACACTGGAAAACGAGAAGATTCGCGCCATTGCCCGCCCCATCACCGGCAAGTACCCGGCACTCGCGAAAGAAGTCCGCAGGCTCATGGGCTACGGCGGCGACCGCAACTTTTTGACCGGGCGGAAACTGTCGGTGCTTTGCGGAGCAAGCTACACAGCGGTCAACAACCTCACGCGCGGCGACCGGGTGGAGGAAGGGACGCTGATTAAGATTGCCAATGGCCTAAAGACCGACCCGTCACATCTTCTGACGCTTGCGGGCTATCCGGCCAGTGAGTACACGCGCGGAGGAATCGTGGACAAGTGGGGCCTGGACGGCGACGATCCCCTTGCGGCGGAGATGCTCGGCATCTACCACGACATGACCCCGAGCCGCCGCAGTATGCTCGTCAGTATTGCCCGCGCCGTCAAAGCCACGCCCGAGGAATAGAGTCGTCAAGGAGTAAGCAGATTGGAAACAGCGCTCAAAGAACCGGAAACAACGCTCAAAGAACCGGAAACAACGCCCCGAAAATTACGCAAGACCAAAGTGAAGTCGCCGGTCATGGTCCTCGTGGGAAGTCGCCTGCGCCAGCGGCGGGAGATTATCCACTGGAACCAGCGCGACGTCGCGCTCGCAATCGGCGTTTCGGAGGATACCTACGGCGACTGGGAGCGCGGGCTGAACGTCATGCCGTGCATCTATCTTCCGGCATTATCAAACGCGCTGCGCTGCCCGATCGGGGAGTTTTTCGGAGAAAGTGCGGAGATCGGACAGTCTTTTGATCAGGAGCGGGTACTGCAAGCCGTGGTCCGGTCCTACCAGCCCGAAAAGCCCGGCTAAGCGCGGAATTTTCGCACAGTCCGTCTTAGTCCGCATTTCACGACAATTTCGTCGCGCCGCCCGAGTAACGCACACGCGTTGAGGCCAGTGACCGGCAGGACTGTCTTGAAAACAGTCGGGGTCGCAAGGCCCCCGTGGGTTCGAATCCCACCCTGTCCGCTGCAAACTTAATAAAAGTAAACACAGACTAAGGAGGGTCAGCACGTGTGAAAGTCAAGGAAGTCATCAAGCAACTGAAATCGAGTGATTGGGTACAAGTCCGTCAGGAAAGCAGCCACCGAAGATTCAAGAAAGCAGGCAATCCTGATGTCATTACCGTTTCCGGTCACGACAGCCAGGACGTCTATGCCGGTCAGTTAAGCGATATTCGCAGAACGTCAGGATTACCACTCCGATGAAAAAAACGATAACGGTTATATTGGAAGAAGGCCCGAATAACTGGGGCGCATACACCCCGGACGACATAGGCTCTGTCATAGTGACCGCCCCGACGCGAGAAGCAGTCATCAAACAGTTCCGCTCTGCGCTAGACTTTCATTTGAGAGGGATGCGCGAAGACGGCATGGAAACGCCGGACATAACGGAATTGGAGATTCGCGAGACTGTTGCGGTTTGAGTATACAGCGAAAAAGGCCCGGAGCATAATGCTCCGGGCCTTTTTACTTGTTTCTACTATGCCACGGTTGGCTCAGTGAACTCTTCTTCCGGGATCAGGACTTCCTCGGCTTCCGGGGCAGGCGGATTATGCGCCCCTTCCAGGCCGAGCGGCGCACCGTTTCGGAAGACTATTCCGCGCTCTTCGTCAACATCGACAACAACAGTGTCGTTAGCGTTGTACTTGCCGAGCAGGATCTCTTCGGACAGTGGATCTTCGACGAGGCGCTGGACGGCGCGGCGGAGCGGACGTGCTCCGTACTGTGGGTCAAAGCCTTCTCGGGCTAAATATGCCTTGGCGGCATCTGTGACCTCGAAGTCCATGCCCTTCTGTGCGATCTGCTTGCTAACCCGGTCGAGCATCAGCGTGACAACTTCATTGATCTCTTCTGCCGAAAGCGGATGGAAGATAATTGTCTCATCGACACGGTTCAGGAACTCAGGCCGGAAGACGCGCTTGAGCTCGTCTGTGATCCGTCCCTTGATGCTGTCCATCTGACGCGAAATCTGCTCGGCAGTCTTCGGACCGGTGTCAAGCCGTCCAAATCCCATTTCGCGTTCGCCTTGAATGCTGCGGGCACCAATGTTGCTTGTCATAATCAGGATGACATTCTTGAAGTCAATCACCCGGCCATGCGAGTCGGTCAAGCGGCCATCTTCCATGATCTGCAAAAGAATGTTGTAGACTTCCGGGTGGGCCTTTTCGATTTCGTCCAGCAGGACAACCGAGTACGGGTTGCGGCGGACTGCTTCAGACAACTGGCCGCCTTCATCGTAGCCGACATATCCGGGAGGTGCGCCGACAAGCCGGGAGACCGCAAAGCTTTCCATGTACTCGGACATGTCGATCCGAATCAGGTTGTCTTCCTTCTCAAACAAGTAGGCCGCAAGAGCCCGTGCGAGCTCAGTCTTACCCACGCCGGTCGGGCCGAGGAAGATGAACGAGCCGATGGGCCGCTTGATGTCGCGCAGGCCTGACCGGGAGCGGCGGACCGCTTTCGAGATGGCGACAATCGCTTCGTGCTGACCAATAATCCGCTTATGCAGCTCTTCTTCCATACGGAACAGCTTCTGCGTCTCGGCTTCGACCAAGCGCGAGACAGGAATGCCGGTCATCGAGAAGATGATGTTCGCGACTTCGTCTTCATCGACCGTCTGCTTCGCTTCCTTTTTGGTCTCCTGCCAGCCTTCTTCGAGGCTTTGCACTTTCTCTTCCAGCTCACGCTTACGGCCCTGAAGGTCGTAGGCCTTTTCGTACTGCCGGTTGTTCGGCAGGCCGTTCAGCTCTTTCTGGATGGCGTTAAGCTCGATCTTCGCATCGCGCAGGTCCTGGGGCGGCATCGCAGCGCGGAGACGGACACGAGACGCGGCTTCATCAATGACATCAATTGCTTTGTCAGGCAGGAATCGGTCGGAGATATAGCGATCTGAAAGCCGTGCGGCAGCATCGAGCGCTTCGTTGGTAATCTCGACTTTATGGTGCTGCTCGTAGCGTGGGCGCAGGCCTTTGAGGATCTCAATCGCATCGTCTACCGATGGCTCTTTGACCTGGATGGCCTGGAAACGACGCTGAAGGGCTGCATCCCGCTCGACATATTTGCGGTACTCATCAAGAGTAGTCGCACCGATACATTGCAATTCACCACGTGCCAGGGCAGGCTTCATGATGTTGGACGCGTCAATCGCGCCCTCGGCAGCGCCGGCACCGACCAGCGTATGCAGCTCATCGATGAAGAGAATGATCTCGCCCTGCGCTTTCCGCATCTCTTCCATAACCCGCTTCATGCGCTCTTCGAACTCGCCACGGTACTTTGTCCCGGCAACTAGCGCGGCGAGGTCAAGCTGAATGACACGCTTGTCTTTCAGGAAGTCAGGGATGTCGCCCATGATGATCCGCTGGGCCAGGCCTTCAGCGATGGCAGTCTTACCGACACCCGGTTCGCCTAGCAGGCACGGGTTGTTCTTCATACGGCGGGAAATGATCTGGATGCAGCGCTCGATCTCGTTGGCGCGGCCAATAACCGGGTCAAGCTTCTCGTTACGCGCCAGTTCCGTGAGATCACGGCCAAATTCGTCCAGTGTCGGGGTGCGAGTCTTCGTCGCCTGAGTGCGGGAAGCTGTCGCTACCCCACCCTCGCCGCCGCCTTCCTGAAGGTGCATGACTTCGCGCCGGGTGCGGTCGAGATCGACGCCCAGCTTGGAAAGAACACGTCCGGCTAGGCCTTCCCCTTCACGGATCAGACCAAGCAGCAGATGCTCTGTGCCGATATAGTTGTTGTTAAGCTGCCGGGCCTCATCGTAGGCAAGGTCGATGACACGCTTCGCCCGAGGGGTTAGCTGCATATCCTGCCCGAGACGACCGTCACCACGCGCGACTTGACGCTCGATCTCGGAGCGAATGCGCCCAAGACTGACCCCGATGCGGTCCAAAATGCGGGCCGCGACGCTGTCGTTTTCGCGCACAAGTCCCAGCAGCAGATGTTCGGTCGAGACATAGTTCTCGCCCAACCGTCCTGCCTCTTCCTGTGCATAAAACACGACTTTTCGGGCCCGTTCAGTAAATCGCTGCCACATAGTATTACTTCTCCCCGTATTTCTAGTTCCAAAAAATCGAATAGTGCAAGTGATCTAACGTTTCTGTTCTCGAATCTTGTTGCGGATAAGCGCGGGACGTCTTGTTTCTTCGTAGAACGTGTATTGGGCCTTTTCGCCCGAGACAAACTGTGCTCCCATGCGAAGTGAAGAC
>JBPBQB010000286.1:0-34734 GCA_050954545.1 Janthinobacterium lividum
GGGCAATTCTAATCCACGCACGGGGACCTTGACGATCTTGCCCCGGTCGGCAGTGATAATGTCCTGCTGAGAGATGATATCGCCGAGGTTTTGCTTGATGACCTCTTTGATCTTCTCATTGTGACGTGCCCGGTCGCGGTCGGCACGACGGTGCAAATCCCAGGAGTCTGTTGAAAGCGAATACATCGGTTCAGTCATAATGACGCTCTTTCATCCCTATTTAAGCTCGTTTATTTAAGCTCGTTCGTCCCGTCCATTCCGATTTGCCCCCGTCCGGGCAGCGACTATTTGTTTGACGGCGAAATATTCCTGGACATTCTCAGTCGTGATCACGCCCAGAAGCTTCCCTTCCTGCTCTGGATCGAGAACAATCAGTGGGGCGGACTGGGATTGCAAGATCGGCAGTGTCGCGCCTAGATCGTCATCCGGTCCTACAGACGCAAACTGCCGAGCCATCGCCCCGGCAACGTAGGCGGACGGTCCCTGCTGAGAGAGGCCGCGCAGCAGGCCATCACGTGTCAGCAGCCCTTGAACAACGTCGCCGTGCATGACCGGGAAGTCTTGCTGGGCCGTATCCAGCAAAACATCCGCCGCTTCTTTCAGCGTGTTGCCGACAGTCAAGGTCCGCACGTCCGTCATCATCGCGCTGCGGACAGGAACGCCTTCTCCCAGCGCCGCTTGACGGTACGCAAATGCTTCCTGCCCCGCACCCAGGTAGATAAAGAACGCGACGAACATCAAAAACCATTGCCCGCTGAAGATCGCCCAGATACCGGCGACAATCGCGATGGACTGACCAATACTCGCCGCAATTCCCGTTGCCCTCTCAGGCGGCATATTCAGCGCGAGAAGTGCCCGCAGAACCCGCCCGCCATCCATCGGGAACGCCGGAATCAGATTGAACAGCACCAGCCAGATGTTCGCAAATAGCACTTTAGTCAAAAATACGGGCACAGTCTGCACGGGATCCTGCAAAGAGGCCAGATTTAGCGGCGCTTTCATAGCTGTTAAAACCGCCCAAAGCACAAGCGCGATAACGACATTGACCGCAGGCCCAGCAACCGCGATGCCCAGCTCCTGCCGGGCCGTAGGCCGCTTTTCGATCCTTGCCACGCCACCTATCGGATAGAGAGTGATGTCCGCGACCGGAATGCCGTCATGCTGAGCGACCACGCTATGGCCCAGCTCGTGGAGCACGACGCAGAGAAAAATCGCCAGCACATACAGCAGGCTGAGGCCCCCGGCTCCATGCGGCCCGGCCAGACCGACCCAAAGCAGAAACAGCAGAAACGTAAAATGCAGCCGGATCGGGATGCCGGCCACCGTGGCAATTCGCAGCGATGAGAACCCGGCCTGCGGCGGCGCCGGCGGACGATTGGTGTCAGGCATAATAAATAGTGATTCTCTCGTTATTCGCCGTATTTCGCGGTCATTTCCGTTGGCATACAGTTGGGTGTTCCTGATTGTTCCGACTTGCGAATGACACTGATCGTTCCATCAAGTTCCAGAAACGCATACCGGACATCTTCCAGCGTAATCATGTTCTGACCGCGCAGTCCTGCGTTCAAATCAGGGCGGGACACAGCGTAGCGTGTCATATTCTCGTCGAGGACTCGCCCGTTATGTACCAGCAGAATGGGTTCGCCCTCCAAAATCCGACGGGCTTTCACACTTTTTGCGGTCCAGCGATTGAGACCCGTGCTCAGCAGCAGCAGGGTCAGCGCACCAGTCAGTGCTCCTAAAATGGAGTTGTCATCGCCAATCAGCGCATTCTGCACGACGTTGGACAGCAGAAGGACGATCAGCAGATCAAATGTCGTGTTCTGAGTCAGGTCTCTCTTTGACAAAAACCGGAAGGCCAGCAGCAGTGCCAGATAGACCAAAATCGGACGGATGATCTTCTCAAGCCAAGATGGCTTCGGCATCAATACGTCATGCCATGGAATATGAAAAAGTACGTGTTCCAGCTAATTTTCCCCCTGCGCGTCTTCTTTGCGCCCTAATAATTCGTTGATTGTCCAGCTAATTTCCGGCCTCGCCAGCGGCGAGAGCGCGTCCGTGCCCGTTAGCCGCGTCACTTCTTCATACCCGTTTAACGAGGGCTGCCGATGAATTACAATCACCAGCGACTCCGCAAGAACGACCCAGTAGTCGGCAATACTTGCTTGGGTGTACAGCAAAGCCTTTTCGCCGAGATCAGTACCGATCGAAGTGTCCGCGACCTCCACAAACAGTGCAATATCCTGGGGTTCCGGGTGACGTCCTTCATATTCCTCCTCATAAGTCAGCATCAAGTCTGGAATCGGCTCGCCATCGAACGCAATATGCAGCGGGTTTTCGTCCCGTACAAACAGCGGTGGGTCTAAACTCTTCCGAAGCTGCCGTGAGACGCGCACACGCAGATTAGAGTGTTGTTGTCCCTGCATAAGCCGTTGTAACCTTCCTTGGACAAGTTCCAGCCGGTCAGGATCAACGAACTGCCCGGCTTCTGCCGCTTGGTAAAACTCGTCGGCCGTCCAGTGGTGTTCGCTGATTTTTTTTCGCCCGTCACCGGGGGTGCTGCCATAACACTCATTGGTTAGTCCTCTTCCCAAGCAACGCATCTATTGTCCAAACCGCGTCCGGCATCGCCAGCGGCGAAAGCGCATTCGTTCCTGTCAGCCGCATCACGTTTTGATAGCCGTCCGGTGAAGGTTCCCGATGAACAACAACCTCCATTGTATTAACCAAGACCACCCAGTAGTCAGCAATAGCAGCCTGCGCGTAAAGTATGGATTTGCTGCCAAGATCATACGCAGCCGAAGTGTCGGAGACTTCGACTACCAGCATCGCCTCTGCCTGCGTGGGGTGTCTCAGATCGTAGTCAGCCTCAGTTCCAATCACGACAAGAACATCAGGCACCGGCTCTCCATCAAGCGCAAGTCGAAGTGAGCTTTCTTCCATGACCAGGAACGGAGGCTCCATGACACCTCGAAGCAGGCGGCCAATGCGACGCCGGAGAGAAGCATGAGGCGCATTCTGTGACATATTTTCGATAATCCTTCCCTGGATCAGTTCCAACCGCTCGGGATGCTCGAATACCCCGGCATCAAGCGCCTTAGACATAGCCTCCGCTGTCCAATGATACGGAACCGGCCCTGTTTCCTCTGCCACTGTGTCAGGCGCTTTAACTTCCTGTTTTTCCAGCAATGCTGTCGCCATTTGCTACCACCTCACCAAATAAGAAAGATAAGCCGAGAGTGACCTTTGCCAAGACGATTCTCGATAGACTGCATCAAATCGAGTACAAGGTGTGTCGTCAGATCCAGCTTATCACGCGAAAGGCTTGCATGCGCCAATGCCAGCACAATTTCTGGATATGTCAGCCAGCCCAGAATTGGGTTCGGAGTACCGGCCATCTCCGTAACTGCATTCTTTGCCGTTGCAGAAACATTTGGCGGCAGGTTGCCTCGCATTGGAAACAAAGGCGCAGGATCGTCCGCTCGACTGTGAACGCCGGACAAGGCTGCAAAGAAGCGGTAGTCTTTTGCACGATGGAATTGGGCAAAATGATCCAACGGAATGCAGTTGTCATGCGGAGTGGAGAAAGGCGGGTCTGCCGCCCTCTCCGGCTGATTCCGCATCTCATCATCGTACTCGATCCAATCGTCCATCGTTGTACCCATTGCAGCCTCAGATTCTACCTATTCAGTAGGGTGCCGACGTACTTGAGCAGTTCGTTAGCGGACTGCTCGGTGTAGCCCTGGTCTTTGACCAAACGGTCCACGACGTCGTTGATGCGGCGTAATTGCTCTTGGTTAGGCGTCTTAGTGCTGGTCGTGATCTTGACAATGTCTTTGAGATCGGAGAACAGCTTTTTCTCTAACGCTTCTTTTAAACGCTCGTCGGTGCCGACACCGAAAGAGCCGCCGCGCCTTGATACGGACGCGACTGAGCGCATGATGCCCTCGCGGAATTCGCGCTTGGCGTTCTCGGAGACACCGATTTGCTCTTCGATCGAGCGCATCAGCCGCTCATCCGGCTCGACATCGTCACTTGTGATCGGGTCCTTGACTTTCGTGCGGTTGCAGAAGGCATCGACATTGTCCAAGTAGTTATCCAGAAGCGTGGTTGCGGACTCCTCGTAAGAATACACAAAGGCACGCTGGACTTCTTTTTTAGCAAGCTCGTCGTAGTCTTTCCGGGTCTCGTCGATGAAGCCGAGGAGGCGGCGATGGTCTTCCTCGCTGTTGGTGTACTCCTGAAGGCCGTCGCGCATTCCGCGCAGGACATCGATGGGGGTGACGTAGCCCTTGCCGCCTTTGACCAGCGCCGCCGAGATGCGGTTGATGACGAAGCGCGGGCTGACACCGCTCATGCCCTCGTCCATGAACTCTTCCTGCAATTCGCGGATATGCTTCTGGTCCCAGTCGCCTACCTGCTTCTCGCCGTCGTACAGCTTCAGCTTTGTCATCAGCGAAAGCCCTGACTTCTTGGACGGCTTCAGGCGTGTTAAAAGCGCGAACATGGACGCTGTGCGGAGCGTATGCGGGGCGATATGAACAGCGGTAAGGTCCGTGCGCTCGTCCTGAAGCTGGGACTGGCCGATCAGCTTCTCGTAGATCTTGATCTCTTCGGTCAGGCGCAGGTTGTAGGGGACGCGCACGACGAAGATGCGGTCGATCATCGCCTCATTTTCTTTGTTGCCGAAGTACGAATTGTACTCGTACTCGTTGGTGTGCGCCAGGACAACCAGGTCGGCGTAGATGAGCGCAAAGCGGGACGCTTTGATCGTCTGCTCACCGGCGACTGTGTTCAGCTCATACAAAAAGCGCTTTTCAGCTTTGAGCATTTCGATGAACTCAATGACGCCGCGATTGGCGATATTAAGCTCACCATCAAAGTTGTAGGCACGCGGATCCGACTCCAAGCCATACTCGGTGAGGGCCTGAATATTGACCGAGCCGGTCAGCTCGGCAACGTCCTGAGATTTAGGATCAGCAGGCTTGAATGTGCCGATGCCGCGCCGCTCACGCTCGGAAAGCGTGATCCGTTCGACCGGCACATCGTCGATTTTGCCGTCCCACTCGTGCTTCAGCCGGTAGGCGTCCACCGGGTCTAAATCCCCTTCGATATGGACACCAAACTGTTCTTTGAAGCTTGCCCGCAGATCTTCAGGAATGAGATGCAGAGGCTCCTCATGCATGGGCGAACCTTTGATGGCATAGATCGCCCCTTCGTCTGTCTTGGAGTATTTTTCCAGACCCTTTTTGAGAAGCGTAGAAAGAGTCGATTTGCCGCCGCCGACCGGGCCGACCAGCATCAGAATCCGTTTGCGGATGTCCAGACGCCGGGCAGCAGGGGCAAAATACTCCTCGACCAGATGCTGGATCGTCCGCTCCATGCCGAACAGCTCGCCTTCGAAGAACGTATAGGTCTTTGCCTGATTTTCGCCGTTTTCCTGAACGCCGGCGGAGATGATCATGTCGAACATCCGGGCGTGGGCGAGGTCCGAGACACGCGGGTTTTTGGCGACGATGTCTAAATAGTCTTTGAATGTGCCTTCCCAATGCAGTTTATCTGATAAGTGCCGATGCTCTTCCGCTTGTTTGAGAATATCCCAGTTGCTCATACTGTATCCTTTCGTGCTTTAGGCCGTCTTTAAGAAGTCGTCTTTAAAATGACACAGCCTCGGCGCTCGTAGTTTCCTACGAAGTCACCGAGGCATTGCTCTCGAATCTCATTTACTTACCGCGTCTCATTCTCACTGCACTGTCGCTGTTCGCTCATCTTGCCTCGGATCGTTTTGTGCCGGACCGTCATATGAAGGTGGAAGGGGCTGGATAACGAGAGACGTTCAGAGTACGCTTCGAAGTCCCGCCTGCCGGACGCGATGGCCCGGCCCGACGTTCTGCGCTGAACTTGGTCTGCATTTATTATACCATGTATTTACGATGCAGTTGTCGGATTTGTTCCAGCCTCTTCAGGGTCAGGCCGCAGGTGATGCCACAGCCACAGCGCAAACAAAACGACAAGAATGGCAATCACGGCAAGGTCTGCTTTTTGCAGCCAGGTATGCACCTGTTCCCAGTGCTGTCCGAGCTTTGTTCCCGCCCAAGCCAGCAGATAGCAAAACGGCAGTGCGCCAAAAAATGTGAACGCGCAAAACTTGGGGAAGTTCATGCGGGAGATGCCTGCCGGCAAAGAGATGAAGGTTCGCACGATGGGCAGCCAGCGGCCAAAAAAGACTGTCCACTCGCCGTATTTAGAGAAAAACTCATCAGACTTGTCGATGTCACGCTTTCGGATCAGCACAAACTTGCCGTATTTGTTCAAAAACGGACGTCCGCCGATGTGACCAACCCAGTATGCTACAATCGACCCCAGCAGGTTCCCGAGTGCTCCAATCAGCATCAGCACCCAAATGTCCGGGTGAAAAGTCCCCGTTGGAGCCGTGATCTGTGCCCCGGCAAACGGCATGATCGCTTCACTTGGGATGGGGACACAAGCGGATTCTAAAGACATCAATAAGAGAACGCCAGGGTAGCCCAGCACCGCGATCAGATGCGTGATCCCGTCGATTAAATGCTGCATAAATCTTTCTCCCCATTTCTGGGTACTTCAACCATCCACTTACCAAAAAAGCCCGCATCCTGTGCAGGAGGCGGGCTTTTTACAGAAGAACAAACTAGTCAACAAGCTGCAAGCCTGTCGGTGCAGGGGCCGGAGCGGTCGGATAAACACTGATACGCCGCGTCGCTTTGCTCTTGCCCTCGAACTTGACATAGCCTTCGATGAGCGAGTACAGCGTGTGGTCACGGCCCATGCCGACATTGGTGCCGGGATCGAACTGGGTGCCGCGCTGGCGGATCAAAATATGACCTGCCTTGACATGTTCGCCGGCATACTCTTTGACGCCCAGCATCTTGGGGTTACTGTCGCGGCCGTTACGGGTCGAGCCGACCCCTTTTTTATGTGCCATTTCGTGTTCCTTTGGTCAAAAACTAGCCGGCCGAGATAGACTCGATGCGGACTTTGGTGAGCTGCTGGCGATGGCCCCAATGCTTGTGGATGTTCTTTTTGGGCTTAAACGTAAAGGCATTGATCTTCTTGCCCTTAGTCTGCTCCAGAACAGTCACGGTGACACTGGCTCCGGCGACAGTCGGCTTGCCCCACTGGGGATTCTCGCCACCGAGGTAAAGGACTTCGCCCAGGGTCATCGTCGCCCCGGCTTCCGCCTCAAACTTATCGACAGTGAGAATGTTATTCTCTTCCACCCGGTATTGCTTGCCGCCGGCTCGGACGATAGCGTACATCAAACAGCGTATCCTTTCGCTTCGTGCGAATTTCTAAAAAATTAATTCCAAAGCATGTGTTAAGACAACGGGTGTAAGTATGACACAGAGAAGGCTCGTTTGTCAATCGTTCTGAAGCAATCTTTTGAAGGCCGGCTTCATTTGGAACGCTTTAATAGAAGTCGGAAAAGCTAATGTGGCATAAATGAACACGCATCCCAAAAGTAATACCGGCTCCTGAATAATCAATTCCAAAATTGAAGATGACCCGAGCATTACGAGTGCAGCAATAAGAATGCCAAGAAGCAGACACCCAGTAAAAAAACCAAAAGGATCGGGAAAAACCTTCACAATGACTCTTGTCTCTCTAAAGGTGTTCTGGAAACGCCCTACGAGCCAAAATGGCTGAGGCCCCTGATACTTCGGACGTCCATGGCGATCTACCGGCACAATAAAGAAACCTGCCCTTGAAACTTGTCCTTTGAACACAAGGCGGGTGTCATCGGAGGTACGAACAGGAATTACTGCCGGCATCTTCTGCGGCTGAGTGACAGAAGCAAGCCTCTCTTGACATTGCTCGGGCGACAAGTGGGTTTGCACGGTGAAGCGGGCGTAAGGTAAAAAAGTCGGACGGACTTCCGAAAACAGGCGCAGCCAATCGTACTTCTGCATATATCAGTCCTGTGAACCGGCACTGGAAGTGCCGGACTTTAGAAGGGCAAAATGTCTCTACGAGACGGAAGAATCGCGATTACATATCTTTACTGAGCTACTTTGGCGGCTTTGGCCGAGGCGGCCAAGTTTCAGCATCGTTCTGACTGGCTGGATTTGGCCGATAAATTACAGTGTCGTCGGTCGGATATAGGACAGAAATCGCTTTGAGGATTGTCAATAGAATGAAAACAAGCAGCGTCAGGAGAATAACGAATGGGATTACATAATACTCTTGCGCCGATACATGAAGCTGATGCGAAAGGCGAATGCCAGTGATAGAGTTGCGAACGGAATCAACCAAACAATAGGTGATACCAGCACAAGCCAGAACACCGCTGAAAAGGTCCCATGCCTTGACCCTACGCTTACAAAAGAACCTTAGCTCACTCCAGAATGTTTCCATGTGCCTTAGTTACCCCGCACTGGAAGTGCGGGTCTTTAAAAGTGCGATTGTCTGCCTTCGCAGACATAAGAGTAAGCCGGATTTCCATTGCGAGATTCCAGGGCTGAACCCCTGGGCTTTAGCAGGGCAAGCCCCCGCCTTCGCGGGCGAAGATTTCGGATTGTCTTGTGCCCGCGTAGGCGGTCATTAGGCGTCTTCGCCCCACAGCGTAGGAATTTATTCCCGCGCTCCTTCTTTCCACGCACCCACCTCCCACGCTCTTACACCCCTACCCGCTCTCGATTTCCGCCACCACGTCCATTTTCGGAACCCTGGCCCTGACGGTCTCCGCTGCCCTGGCTTTTGCTGCTGCCGCTGACGAGGACATCGCCGATGGCGACGGAGCGGCGGACGTCGGTAAGGCGGACTTTGACGGTCTGACCTGCGTAGCGGGCACCGTTGGTCAGCTCGACCTGGTAGGCACGCTGGGGCAGCAGGTGGCCTGTAGCCCACGGAGCGCGGTCGGAATGGGGATCGTCGCGTCCTACCTGGACTTCAACGATCTGGCCCCGGCGCGGGGGCGTGAGGGGCTGCTCGAACTTCTGCAGATTGCCGGGATCAATATCGAATTTCTCAATGTGGTGCCAAGCAGGGACCGAACGGATATAGATGGAGCGGTGAAGCTGGCGCTCCAGTTCTTCAATGTCTTCCCCCTGAGTGCCGATCAAATGAGCGCAGACATCCGGGTGAGCACTGACAACGAACGCTTCGTGTGGAGTAGTCGCAGCCATCTTCCGCAGCTCACGCTCGACTTCCAGAGAGACGGTCTCTGCCGAATCGACTCGCCCTAAGCCGTGGCAATAGGGGCAGATTTCGGTCATGGCCGTGTCGACGGTCTCGCCGGTACGCTTGCGGGTCATCTCGATCAGGCCGAGCGCCGAAATGCTGGAGATCTTGGTTCGGGAGCGGTCATCTTTGAGGGCTTTGACAAAGGCGTCCATGACCGCTTTTTTGTCACGGGCACTGTCCATGTCGATAAAGTCCAGCACGATCATACCGCCGAGATCGCGCAGGCGCAATTGGCGGGCAATCTCTTCGGTCGCTTCCAAATTCGTCTTGAGGATCGTGTCGGACAGACCGACCGTACCGGTGAACTTGCCGGAGTTGACGTCGATCGAGACCAAAGCTTCGGTCTGGTCGATAATCAGGGAGCCGCCAGAGGGAAGTGGTACTTTGCGCTGCAAAAGACGCTCGACATCGGCTTCAATTTTAAAATGCTCGAAGATCGGCTTGTCGCCGTCGAACAGCTCGATCCGGTCCTGGAGATCGGGGGAAAGCCGGGCGATGATCTCATGCGCCCCGGCGTAATCGGTGGGCGAGTCAATCACAAGGCGACTGACATCGGAGCCAAACGCATCGCGTAAAATCTTCAGGACAAGCCCCATATCCTGATGGACGAGTGCGGGCGCGGGAGTGACTTTGGCTTTCTCTTGAATCCCATTCCAGGTTTCGAGGAGCATCAAGTAGTCAAGCCGCAGTTCGGCGGCAGTGCGGCCTTCGGACTCGGTGCGGACAATGACGCCGGTTCCCTGCTGCCGGAACTTCTGAACGATCTTTTTGAGTCGATCCCGCTCTTTGCCTTCCTCGATCTTGCGCGAGACGCCTAGATTGTTGGCATCGGGCATGAGAACTAAGAAGCGGCCTGGCAACGAAACACGGGACGAGACACGGGAGCCTTTGGTGCTTCGCGGGCCTTTGACGACCTGGACCAGAATCTGGTCGCCGCGCTTGACGAGGTCCGTGATATGTAAGTCACGCCGGTTGCGGCGTGGCCCGCCGTCTTCGTCATCTTCCGGCAGGATGTCGGCGACGTAGAGGAACGCATTGCGCTCCAGGCCAATCTCGACAAAGGCCGCGTCCATGCCAGGCAGGACGTTGTCGACTTTTGCTTTGTATAGGTTTCCGACGACGCGCTGTTCGCGCTCAACGTGCAGTTCAGTCAACTGCTTGTCCACCAGGACCGCGATTCGCGTTTCCCGATGATCCACATTGACAATAATCTCTTTTGCCATTTATTCAACTCTTTCGACGGCACAAGCCTCGGAAAGAACCGCGCACGATAAAGCGCAGTGACGGTTCTCACGGGCTGCTGTGACCGAAAATATTACAGAAACGAAAAACGAATGCCCTGAAAAACTAATGCCCTGAGAGGTGTCTCCAGAAGCGGCGCATCGGGCTGATTTGGGGCGCGGACGGGGCGAATGCACGCATCTCTGTCTGCGATTCCTGCGTGTCAGGTGATCCGTTTAATCCTTCGACGACAATCGGGTATTCACCGGGGCGCAAATAACCGATCCGGCGGGCTTCCGAGGCAACACCGCCGGGAGTTTTCAAATAGGCGATGCGCCGCTCAAGCTGGATGTTCTGGGCAGCGAGCAGCTCACTCTGCTGCTGCGTTTCCGCAAGCTGGACTTTCTGATGGCTGGCTTCCTGATAGGGCTTGACGGCTTTGGCGACCAGGCAGGCAGCCATAAATACGGACACGGCGATAATGCCGACCGACAGGGCGAGACGAGCCCACATTCCTAATATTCGGCGAGGACGCTTAAAGTGCGCCGTGCGGCGTCTTGCCCGGCGGGCATCCAGATCATCAGTCATCGGTATTCACTCCGAACACGCATCATTCCGGGCGCAAAGGCTGGCCGATGCGGTGGATCTTAATAAAATTGGTGCTCCCAGGTCGGCCTACGGGTACGCCGCCGGTCAGAACAACAATGTCGTCATCCTTGACAAAGCCCGTCTTGCTTGCAGCATCGATGCTGGCCTGCATCATGCTGTCCGAGTCGTCGGCCATGTCCACCATGACGGACTGTACGCCCCAAACGAGGGCCAGACGCTGAAATGTCTCGGCACGGTTGGTCGCGCAGATGATAGGCGCACGGGGCCGGTAGCGGGAAACGACACGCGCTGTCCGGCCTGTCGCGGACGCCGTCAAAATGGCCGTGCAGTTCAGGTCATGCGCGATATCGCAGGTCGCCTGCCCGATAGCACCCGTGATGGACTGGCCGGTATCGAACCGCATTTTCTCGTCTAATATCTTCCCATAGTCCATAGACGATTCCGTGTGTGTGGCGATCTTCGCCATCATGCGTACCGTCTCGAACGGGTACGCACCCATGGCCGTCTCACCCGAGAGCATGACCGCGTCCGTGCCGTCGAAGATCGCGTTCGCGACATCCGAGACTTCCGCTCGGGTTGGGCGCGGGTTACGGATCATCGAGTCCAGCATCTGCGTCGCCGTAATGACCGGCTTGCCAGCCCGGTTCGACTTATGGATCAGCATCTTCTGGATGATCGGGCCTTCATCAATCGGTACTTCGACGCCTAAATCGCCGCGTGCGACCATGATGCCGTCGACCGCTTCCATGATCGAGTCGATGTTACGGATAGCTTCGTGCTTTTCGATCTTGGCAATAATCGGGATTTTCGCCCGCGCCGCTTCGCAGACGCCGCGCAGGACTGCGATGTCGCTGGCAGAACGGACAAACGAAGCCGCGACATAGTCCACTTTCTGGGCGATGCCGAACTTCAGGTCTTCCAGGTCTTTATCAGTGACCGCCGCAATCGGCAGTGTGATACCGGGGACATTGACTCCTTTGTGGGAAGTCAGCAGGCCGCCGACAACCACTTCGCAGACAAGTGTTCCCGCCCGCTTAGACTTGATGCGAAGCTCCATCAGGCCATCGTCGAGCATCAAATGGGTCCCGACCAGAACTGCCTCGAATATCTCCGGCACGGGCAGGTTGATCTCGTGCTCGTCACCCGGCACATCGTCCATCGTCAGAGTGATCTCCGCGCCGGGACGCAGGGTAACACCCTCCCCCACAACATTCCCGACACGCACTTTCGGTCCGGATAAGTCTTGAAGCAGTGCGAGAGGCACGCCCATATCCGCCGCGATTTCCCGCAGCGATACGATGACTTCGGCGTGCTGGGCGTGGGAGCCGTGCGAGAAGTTCAGCCGCGCGACATTCATTCCGGCTTCCACCAGATGCCGCAGGTTTTCCGGGCTGCGAGTCGCAGGCCCGATGGTACAGACAATTTTTGTTCGGCGCATAGTTGGGAATAGTCTCCGCAGGGTCAATTCAGGACCGAACCTAAATTATTATAACCCATTGCCGGGCATTCGTCAACGGCATTCAGCAACTATTAAAGTCCGCGAAGAGAATAGAAAGAAGATAGCCCATCGGGGATTTGAACCACCGGTCTCCGCGCCGAGAAGCGCGGCGTCCTGGGCCAGGCTAGACGAATGGGCCATTGGGTGAGTATACCCGCTGAATTCGGACCATGCGTTGAAACGCACGGCTAGACGGCGCAGACGCCGGCAATCCTCCGCTTCGCGGGGATAGGAGAAGATCATTCTGTTCTCAGTGCCGCGAAGCGGTAACTTCCAGCGTCTTCGCGGAATAGCCGTGCCATTTATGGCATGGCTCTTTGCTTCGGGTAGATCCATGCCGCCAGCAACCGGGAACTAAAATAGGCGCTTATGATAGCACTTATGACGCTCAATTCGATCAGGAAATCGCCACCAACATAAGTGTCAAGACGGGATAGGGATATTTCCAACTCGTGTCCGCGCTCGAAAAGAAGCACTACCATAATAGGAAGATTAAATCCGAAGACTAAACCAATCCCACCACCCACAATATGTGCAATCAGCCTGCCGATTGTTAGTTTCATGATCTGAAGAACCCTTTATGGCACCGCCCAAATATCCGTGCCATGTTCAGAAAACAGCGGTGGGCCTGTGCCTGTGGTCAATTGATAAACCCAATCGGGGTAGGATTGTGGGCCGGACTTGGGCGGCGTCAGTGGAAAACCACCCTGGTATACTAAAATATGGGTGACGCCGAGTTTATGCAGATAAGTTCGCAGATCGTCCGCGCTGTGGAATGTGTCGTAGGGAATGTACGTGCCGTGGACCGCGTCGCCCCAGAGATAAGGCCGGTTACAGTAGAGGCCGAGGGGGTTGCCGTACATGACGATTTTGACATTTTTTGGAAGCTGCGTGTTGATGAACTGCATAGCAGGATAGGGCCCGAAGCCATGTGCGATGTAGTCGTCTTGTGAGACTTGGCCGAAAACGACGGGCGTTTCCTGCAATAGCAGACCAGAGCCGATGTAGAGGGAGAAGGCTAGGGAGAGGACGCCGAGCCCTGCCAGAGCGTAGCCGGATTTGAGGCGCTGCGTACAGGCCTGGGTCAGAATATAGGCCGACAGCAGGCAGAGCACGGGGAGGGTCGGCAGGAGGTAGCGGATATACTGCATCGTTCCGGCCCAGAGCAGTAATGAGCACAGGGCGAACGCGGCGAAGGCCTTAACGGGGCCGGAAGCGCCGCGCAGGAAGGCGGGGAAGAATAGGGCTGCCAGCAGGATAGGACTGAGTGCCCCGTACTCTGTCTGGTAATCGTTGAATGGTTTTGGAAAGGCAGTGACATGGCCCGGCAGGAGGAACATGATCAGGTTCCAGGGGACAAGTGCGATGTCCGAGAGGCTGTGGCCCATGCCGAAGACCGCGTTCCAACTCGTGTAAGCGTCAGCAGCCGATTTGTCCCAATAGCGTCCGCCGAAGAGGCCGTAGAAGAACGGATAGACCGGGTTGCCTGTCAGTATGGCCGACTTGATAAGCCAGGGCGAACCGACAACTAAGGCAGTGATGCCCCAGAGGACTGTGGATTTGAATGCGGCAGCAGAAGTCTCTTTGAGGCCACGCAGACGCCACAGCAGCAGGCCGAGAGCAAGCAGAGCCAATGTTGCGAGGGCAGTGGCTTTGGTAGTCAGGGTCAAGCCCATTAAGATGGCGCTGAGGCGCAGCCAGCGGTCGTCACGGCGCGTGATCCCCGCCCCCAGCGCCAGCAGAGTCAGGGTCGTGAAAAACGCCGTCGCGAGGTCGACATAGGCGGTTCCGGCTTCCCAGAACACCAGGGGCAAAGACGCGAACAATAAGGCAGCGATCTTGCCGACTGTCGGCGAAATCTGACGTATCCCCAGCGTGTAGATCGCAAGGCAGGTCCCGGCCCCGCAGGCGAAATGGAACAGCTTCGCTAATGGAAAGCTGCTGAGCAGGAGGCCGTACAGGTACCACATCTCGGCGGTGAACGCGAAGTTGGAATGGTCCTCCCAGGGGATGTAATAGATACGATGGGCCTGCAAGTACATCTTGGGGTCGGCCAGATGGTACGCGACGCTGTCCCATTCTAAATGTGTTGTCGGCGGTGCATAGCAGCCGATAAACGAAATCAGGCCGAAGGCGGTGAATGCAAACGTCAGCGCCCATCCCCACCCTGTCAGCCGAACAGTGCCGAACCAGGAGCGAAGCTCAGACACCATTGGGCCATGCTGTTTTGCACCAAGTGCCAGAAGAACTGCCAATGGGACGAAGCCAAGAGGACGGTACAGACCACCCGCCAGACCCAGAGCCAGCATGAGAGCCGACAGCAAGCCGAGTCCCAGTGCAAAGCCGATCAAGGTGCGTTCCAGGCGGGGCATTTCTAATTTAAAGCCAAGTGCGCCTAAGATGGTTCGGCCAGAGGCTGCGGCAGCCCACGCCGTGGTTAGAAATAGTAAAAAGTCAAGCAAATCAGCGTATGTCCACCAGCCGGCTGGTGACAGTCGGCTTCTTTTCATCTTCGTTCCAGGTCAAAGTCGTCTCGCCCAGGAAATGCCCGAACCAGCCTGCCTGCACGATAGGAACGCCGCTGACGACTTTCGGCTCATGCAGCTTATCATGACTATGCCCGCCGTCAATCAAATCCAGTTCCGGGCAGGCAGAGGCGAGGCGCTCATCTTCACGCAGGCCGATATGGGTCAGGGCAATCAGAGCATCTACGTCGGGGCGCAGCAGTGCGATCTGGTTCTGAGCAGTGATGATCGGATCGTCAAACACGAAAGCGCTTACTAAACGGGCGGTCATGCGCGGCGTGACCATCGGGACTGTCAGGCCGAAGATACCGACGCGAAGGCCGTTTGGAAGCGTCTTGATTAGGGACGGCACTGTCGGCAGAATCTCGCCTCGGTCCTCGCGCCAGCGGATATTCGCGCAGAGGATGGGAAACGCCGCCTTATTGATCTTCAGCCGCAGCAGAGCGTCTGCAACATGGAATTCGCGGTTGCCAAGCGTCATCGCATCGTAGCCGGTTTCAGACATCAGCGTCAAAATCGGCTCCCCGCCGGGCCGCACCCCGACATTCCCTGCCGAAATCGCGTCACCCGAATCGAGCAGCAGGACGTTTTCCAGATTGGCTTTCTCGCGTCCGATAAACGCCGCCTGGGCGGGGCTAAGATGGTTGTGGAAATCGTTGGTGTGCAGCAAAGTAAACGATGTCATTGACGCGCCGCTCCCAAGTGCCCTGCTGTGTTCAGGTACGCGGCTATGGCATCGTCCAGCCGCCCCTGACGGCGCAGGATTTCTTCAATCGCATCCCGCACTGCCCCTGCCCCGCCAGGGCGCGGCGTCACCCAATCGGCACGGGCTTTCAGGGTTTCCGAAGCGTTGGCGACCGCGATTTTGACCCCGGCGACTGCAAACGCCGGCAGGTCGTTGATGTCGTCGCCGACGAACGCGGCCTCGTCAGAAGACAGCTCGTACTTGGCGAGAAGCAGCCGCAGCGCAAACGCTTTATCGCCGCAGTTCTGGACGAGATCCGTGACTTTTAGCTCGGTCATCCGTTGCTCGACAGCTTTGCTTGCCCGCCCGGAAATGACTGCGATCCGCAGGCCGACCGCATGCGCCATCACGATCCCCAGGCCGTCGGCCACATGGAAGGACTTAGTCTGCGTGCCATCGTCGGCATAGGTGATTGTCCCATCGGTCAGCGTGCCGTCTACATCCAGGACGATCAATTTTACATTCTTCATCATGGTTTTCTTTAACTGCTTATGTCCGCTGAACCTGGGCTGCGCCTTTTTTGAAACGCAGTGCCGGTTTCTCGACGAAATGCCAGCTCAAGACTGCCAAAAGCAGTGTCATCGGGTACGCCAGGCACAGCAGACGCGAGGGTGTCAGATGCGGCTGGAAATAGCAGATCAATGTCTGCTGAACTGGATAGGCAAACAAATACACACCATACGAAAAATCGCCATGTTTAGCAAAATGCGCCAGGGCGGACACTGGGCGAAAGGCCGTCCAAAAGAGCAGATAGGCTCCAAAAGTCGGCACGGCAAGGCCCCACCAGTTTCCAAAATCTGCTCCAAGGCCTATTCCTGCTAGAGCGATTATCAGCAAGGGCCGTGAATACGGGATTTTATCGCGATACAGTAAGAACGTCATACCCGACAGAAAGCAAAGAGCGAGACGGCACCATTGGATAGGATTGCCAATGAGATGCATATCCCGGTCAGGAATTGGCAGGGGATGGCCCAAAATCGCTGACAGCGTGACTAGAGCGGCTGCCAAAAAGCAGGCCAGCACGAAGGCCGGATGCCGCAGCAGACCTAAAAGACCGAGAAGCATCACAATCAAGTAGCACTCAAACTCGTAGCGCAGTGTCCAAAACGAGCCGTCTACCTGACCGGAGAACGGCAAATGCAGAAAGACAGGCGGCAGGTAAGGACCAACCAGCAGAAGCATGTAAACCACAAACCCAGCCGGATGAATACTCCGAAAATACTCCGTGGCATTTGCCGCGCCAAGCGGTCCAATGACCAGGGCACAGAACAAAGACACTAGAATAAAAGCAGGGTAGATCCGCAGGAGACGCTTTTTAAGAAACTGTCCAGCCTGCGGTGTCCGCAGCCAGCTTTGAGTCACTAAAAAGCCGCTGATGACAAAAAAGAAGTCGACGGCCGCACCTGCTGCCAGACTTGCTGCCTCTTCCAGCTTTCCACCTCGCGCCGCTGCCCCGCCATACAGCAACGGATAGCAGTGATAGGACAGCACGAGTGATGCCATCACGAACCGGAGAAAGTCGAAGTTGTTGCTTCGATCATTTTCTACTCCCGCGAGGGTTTGTACGGAGGTTACCGACTGATGAACTGCTGTCATTCGGGTTTACGCAGCACCACGGCATCCTGCTTTCCTATGGCGTGAACTCTGTAATCCAAAATCGTGAAATAGCGGGACCAATTTACCCGGATATAGGTCTGACCATGGAAAGTCGTGTGGTAATGGTCCGGGAAGAAATCGGACCAGGCATCGTTCTTGACAAACTCAAACTTGTTTTCGTCGTCGGTTCCATGCACGGTCAAGATCAAGAGTGCGCCGGGCTTCGCGACCCGCCGCAGCTCGTCAAGCCACAGATACTGCTGACGCTCATCCAAGTGCGTGAAAACTGAGATCGCATAGATCAGGTCAAACTGTCCGTCGGCATAAGGAAGCGGGGGTTCGGGGGTGTTCACGCGAAAGTCTGCGTTCGGAAGATGTTTTCGTGACCACTCAATGAGATCAGCCTCGGCATCTGTGCCGAAAAACCGCGCTTGAGGCAATTGGGCCTGGAACGCGGAGATAAGCCGTCCGCAGCCACAGCCGAAATCGAGGACCGAAGTGATGGCTTTTGGATCAGTTCCGGCGATTTTGACCATGTTCACGAGATCCTGGACTGTTTTTTTGCTGCTTTCGATATAGTCATCCGGGGGGATCGTGCCACTGACTTTGACCCGCAGATACGCCGGCGGCAGGTTCCACTGCCCGGTTTTCAGGCCGTGACGGATGTCGCCGAGGGACCAGACTGCGGCGCGGGCTTTTTGAAGCAGCGGGCGCGGAAGCAGCATCTTTACTGTCTGCCGAAGTGTTGCCATCGTTCCTTTTCCTATCTCTGCATTCGCGTAAAATCAGACAATCCCGGCTTTGACCAGATCTTTCAATGTCAGCATTCCTACCGGGCGGCCTTCCGCATCGACAACCGGGGCATCGCCTGCTTTCTGACCGGGAAGGGGATGGAACGTATCCAGCCGGTGCAGGCCCTCAGTCGCCAGCATTTCCGGCCTGACGACACCAGGGCTAGAAGTCATCGCTTCAGACGCCGGGTGCGACAAAATATGCTGGTTGTCCAGCAGGTGGCGGCGGATGTCGCCATCAGTCAGCAGGCCGGTGACACGGCCTTCCCCGTCTGTGATAATCGCTGCGCCTGCGTTTGCCTGAGTGATCGCGAACATTGCTTCCAGCACGGTCGATGTCATCGGCAGAACAGCCATCGCATCGCCGGTTCGCATGACATCGGCGACCCGCAGTGTCAGCCGCCGCCCTAATGTCCCTGCCGGGTGAAGCCGGACGTACTGGTCAGGCGTGAAGTCACGGGCAACCATGACTGTGACGGCCAGCGCATCGCTGAGCGAGAGCATGACCGTGGTGCTGGTCGTCGGCGCAAGGTTCATCGGACAGGCTTCGCGCTCGACGAAGACGTCCAGAACAACCTCGGCAGCACGAGCCAGCGTCGACTGAGCATTGCCGGTGACTGCAATCAAAGGCGTTTCAAGCTGCCCGAGGGCAGGCAGAATCGCAAGCACTTCATCTGTTTCACCGCTGTAAGAAAACGCGATCACGAGGTCGCCCGGCTGAAGCATCCCGAGGTCGCCATGTACTCCTTCCGCCGGATGCAGGAACTGAGCAGGCGTTCCTGTCGACGAAAGCGTTCCCGCCATTTTAACGGCAATGATGCCGCTTTTCCCCATGCCGGTGACCACGACCCGGCCCTGCGTCTTTAAAATCAGCCGTACTGCATCAGCCCAGGCAGGCCCGTCCAGCGTTCCGGCAAGCCGGTTGAGCGCATGGGCAGCTTCAGTCAGCACGCGCTGCCCTTCAGTTCGCCACTTGTCCTGATCGGCGTTGTCTTTTCTGTCACTCATTACGAAGCATTATACAGAGTTTACCGGCGAATATGCAAGCGGCCTAGAAGGCGAACTCCAAAATGGAAATTTTGCAAAAAGTACGGTAAAATTAAGAAGAGCGCTCTGCGCGAAAGGTTTTTCTATGGCTAGACACTTACTTTATTCCACTGCCGCATTGGCGGCATCACTGATTACCCTACCGGCCCTCGCCCAAAAACAACCGGGGTTACTGTTTCAGCACTCCGAACAGGTCGCGTCGCAGAAGTTTCAGGCCGGCATCAACGCGTTCAGAAGCGGGCAGTTGAATGATGCCGAAATGGATCTGCGTGCCGCCTTACGTCTGCGCCCGAAATCTCCTGATGCACACAACGCTCTGGGGATCATCCTGGAGCAGCGCGGCCGAACTGCGGAATCCATCGCCGAGTTTCAGGCAGCGGTGCGGCTGAGGCCGACAAGCCCGGATGCCCATTACAACCTCGGACTCGCGCTTGGTCGCCAGGGACTCATAGACGACGCAATTCATCAGATGCGCTCCGCGCTTGTCCTGCGCCCAGCGTTCGCACCGGCCCATTTCATGCTGGGCCGCTATTTGCAGCAGCAGGGTCACCGTCTGGAAGCCATTGCCGAGTTCCGAAACACCGTTCACCTGATGCCCTCTGACAGCCGGGCTCATTATGCTCTCGGCAATGCACTCGATGACGGCGGCACACATGATGGGGCTATAACAGAGTACCGGCAAGCCATTCGTTTCGATCCATCGAGTGCTGATGCCTTCAACGCACTCGGCAACGTCTATGACGTTAAGGGCTGGCACACCCAGGCAGTCTCTGCCTATCAAAATGCCCTGCGTCTGAAGCCAGGGTTCTCGTTCGCCCATTATAATTATGGTCTGGCCCTGGACGCGTTAGGCAAACCCGCAGAGGCTGCGGCACAGTTTCAAGCCGCCCTCAAAACTGATCCGAGCCTTTCTCTCGCTCACGTTTATCTGGCAAAAGCGCTTGCCGAGCAAAAGACCAGGCCAAGACAGACAGCATCCGTGCAGAAACCCAGCCTAGTCTCTTCCCATCTCCAGCAGGGGCAGGCGCTTTATAACCACGGAAATCTCCCAGCCGCTGTCGCGGAACTGAACGAATCAGTCGTTGATAACCCTTCTGATCCGAAAGCCCATTTTTATCTCGCCGCCGCTTTAGATGATCTGGGCCGTCATGCAGACGCTGTTCATCAGTACCGCATCGCGCTTTATCTCAATCCCAACTACGCCGCCGCCCATGTCAGCCTCGGCACGACATTGTATCTGGCTGGGGACCACGCCGGAGCCCGTCAGCAGTGGCATACTGCTCTGAATCTCGGTGATCCGAAGTCGACTGATGAAGCCGCCCAGCTCCTTCATGCCTATCCCGGCGGCTAGAGCCTGTTATGCACTTTTTTAGAACAGCAGGCAGCTATTACGGATATTGTTTATCAGCCTACTTGCTTAGCCGAACCCGAATAACGCGGGTTGCTGGCCGAAATACTCTAAATTCAGCCGCGCCAGGGGCAAATCAGACCAAACAAGCCTACAAAGTGCATAACAGGCTCTAGTGTTCAGAGTACGCATTTTTGGGAAACATTTCCTCAACTGGGATCGTCCCAGTTCCAGGAGAAGTTCTATGATTATCTGCATGGCGCGTCGCGCTGCCTCAGCGGCTGCCGTCTTATTGCTGGTGATGGCCTCGGGCGTTTCCGTGGAAGCAGCTTCTGTGCCTGCTTCGACGCAGACTGAAATCACTGCCGCTTACAGCCAGATCAACACAGCATTTGGTCAGCATAATCTGGATCAGTTCATGGCCTTCTTCACGCCGGATTACAAAGTCATTGATGAAAAGGGTGCGACCTACACGAAAGAACAGACACGGCAGCAGTACGCGGACCAGCTCAAACAGATGAGGACCATGCAGAGCCGTTACACCGTGCAGAACTTCACTCCTGTTCCCACAGGCGTTGAAGTCGAGATGAAGCTTCATACGCAGGGCATCGGCGAGAAGCGCGTGCTGTTCATGCGGCTCAAGGGCAGTTACACCGACGACCTCTGGGTGCATGACCTCTGGGTCCGGACTCCGCAAGGCTGGCGCATCAAATCCCGCAAGACGCTGGCTGACAAGCTTGTGACGCATCCGGGTTAGAGCTAGGGATGCTGAAACTCAGGGGCATTTTGTCCCATCCCCATAGTCTGGAACTTTTCTGTAACCCCTTACTCACGCTCGAAATGCCGGTTCAAACGGCGTCCGTTATTCCACAATTAGCAACACGGAGACGCTGACCTGTACGCCGGAGCATCCGTCGTGTGTACAGGGGCTGGGTGGAAGCGAGGGGATTGGGACCAGCATCGTCAGCCGGGCGGGGCTTGCAAACTCCACGCTTGGCAAATACACGGTCTACAACCTGACGGTGAAAGAGGGCCACATCGCCTGATAATTCTTATCGGCAGCTTGGGGCATAGACTAATCCAACAGCAACCTGAAAAAGCCCGTTATTCCTAAAGTCTTAGGAATAACGGGCTTTTTTTTGATTTTTATATGTCAGCGCTGGGACGTATCCCAATCCTGCAAGGCTTCGTCATTGGAGTAGTAACCCAGTTCCACCAGAAGATCATCTGGGTCTGTGTCTAAAAACCGTGAGATGGCGTGGATAAAATCCACGGAAGGCGTCGCGGCCTGCTCTGTGCCGGGTGAAAGCATCTGTGCTTCGGTATTCATGGTGATCTCCTTGGGAACTGATCGTCTATGCGGTCAAAACCTTTAGGTTATACCACACCAAGCACTTCTTTGAACGTATATTCGCAAGAAGCGCTTCAGTTTTTTTCTTGCAATCCCCTAGCGCTTTTGGTATACTCTGCCTAATGTGAATGAAATCATTGACAACCAAGCGCAGCGGCTGGCCCTGCGAGTGCGCGATTACCTGGATGCAGGCGCAGTGAGTGCGCGTTTTGCCGTCGGTTATCTGTTCCTGGATGGCCTGATTCCCCTGCAAACTCAGATTGAACGGCTGGCCAATGTCGAGATATTGATCGGGAATGTCGTCAATCGGCTGACACGGGAGCAGATGCGCGAAGAGGCGGCTTCGCGGCAGCGCGGTGGAGAAGCCTGGGTGCTGGACCGGGAAGATGTAGCAGCAACACTGCGGGACACGCATGACCGAGCAGCCGTAGAAACGGCACTGAACCTGCGCGAGACACTGGCCGCCCTGGACAAATCGGACGAGATGCGGGCTCTGCTGCTGACCCTTGCGGAATGTGTCGCTCGGAGAAGCCTCAAAGTACGACTGTACACACAAGGACGAATTCATGCGAAAGTCGCGCTGATCGGCTATCCCGAAGGTCATCCTGATGCACCGGGCCTTGCCGTAGTCGGGTCAAGCAACCTGACACTCGGCGGCGAAGCGCATCCCACGGAGCTGAACGTCGCCCTTCGAGACGCAGACAGCTTTCAGGAACTGGAACACTGGTACAGCCGACTGTGGGATGTCTCGCAGGATTTCCACCGGGAGCTTTTCATAGAACTCGGCCAGAGCTGGGCCTTATGCTCTTCCGACTCAGGCGCGACGCTCAGTGAGGCCGTCGGCTGACAGGATCGCTTGCTGCGGAAGATGTCAGAGTATACGAAAACGTCTCCTCCGAGTTGTCTTCATCGCGCCAGGGAAGGCGCGTCACGCGGTCATCGAGGCGCAGATCATCGCGCAGATCATCCTGCGTATCATAAAGAGCTTCCGCCTGTGCGGGCGGAACAAACATCATTGGTTTCATACGACCTCCTCGTCGTGAAACAGAAAACCTAAGTGGCGAACACGCGGCGTCATTGCCAAGCGCGTTCCTAGTTTACTCGTTTTCATACAGTTTAATCTATCTTTTCATCCGGTTTTTGCGTTCTTTTTCAATATCGGAAAAAAACGCCGAAACAAGAGTGTTACTTATAACAGTTTATGGCCGAGACCGTTTACCAGGACCCACAAACCCCGTCGGATCTGCTGCCGACGCTGATGGCCTTGCCGCAGGGTGCTACTGTTTTGCTGCTCGGCGCGTCCGACACAGGCAAGACAACCTGGGTACGAGATGCGGCAAGAATGCTGACGGGTGCAGGCCGATCCGCAGCGATTGTCGACTGCGATTTGGGCCAGAGCGAAATCGGCTCACCGGGAACAATCGGCACGGCGCTGGCCTCTCCTGGAACCGAGATTCGTTCTCTGCGCGATCTTCCTCTGCTGGCAGCCTACTTTATCGGGGCAACCTCCCCGCCCCGGCATCTGCTCGACGTCTGTGTCGGTGCGGTTCAGATGGCGCGTGTCGCAAAAAAGAAGCAGCCCGGCCTGGTTTTGGTAGACACTGATGGTTTTATCGGCGGCAGCGCAGCCCAGCAGTTCAAGCGGCGGCTCTGCGAGCTTCTTTTACCACAAGTAGTCATCGCTTTCACACGCGGCAGCGAGCTTGACCCGCTGCTGACCGCATTTGCAAAGCTTGACACCCCGGAAGTCTGGCGCATTCCAGTGGGCAGCGAAGTACAAAATAAAACGGCGGCGGCGAGAACGACCCGCCGGGCCGCCCGGTTCCTTGCGGCTCTTGATCAGTCGGAGCCGCTGACATTTTCCCTAGAAACAGTCGCGCTTCAGGGAACGGCGCTCGGCACGGGCGACCCTCTGCCACATCATCTGATCCAGTTTCTCAGCCAGTCCCTAGGGCGGCCTGCCCTTCATGCTGAACGCACCGGCGGCAGCCTATACGTAGTAGTCAACGGAGAGCGCTGGGACACGTCAGGCCTCGCGGCGATTGAAGATTACTTCGGCACTCGTTCTGTGACGATCACCGCAGCACAAAAGTTCGCAGGCCTTTTAGTCGGTCTTGTTTCCAGCAGCGGCGTATTGCTAGGGATTGGTCGGATCGACCGGATCGACTTTCCCAGGAGAACGATCACCGTGCTGACCCCCTGCCGTAAACCCGGCGCAGTCGCACAGATATGGTTCGGCAGCCTGCGTCTGAAAGCAGATGGCCGCGAAACCGGCGAAGTCCGGCCCGGCGAAATTTAGACTTATGGTTCAATCCCCCGCATTCTTACCGAAAACCATCCTCAACGAAACCCGGTCTCGTCCCACCGGCGGACACAAAGACTACCTGGATGGTATTCGGGCGCTGGCCGCGCTTTGGGTAGTTTTATCGCATCTGTGGATCATCCCGTGC
Source organism: Janthinobacterium lividum (assembly GCA_050954545.1). Classification (GTDB taxonomy): domain Bacteria; phylum Armatimonadota; class Armatimonadia; order Armatimonadales; family Capsulimonadaceae; genus JANXMY01. The sequence continues at coordinate 24,401 of JBPBQB010000286.1, forward strand.
GGCTTGGCCGCGCGAGACACCTGGCTGGGCCGCCTGACAAACTGGACCCTGTACAGCCACTTTGCCGTAGACATCTTTATTGTGCTGTCGGGGTTCTGCTTGATTTTACCGGTCGCACGTGACGGAGAGCTTCAAGGCGGTGTGCTCCGCTTCTTCCTGCGCCGGGCGCAGCGCATCCTGCCGCCGTTTTATGCAGCACTGGCGATCTCCATCGGCATCATGCTGGCGGTCCAGGCGCTGGGCCATCATGCTCTGCACATTAACAGAGTGGCTCTGGCAGCGAATGTCTTTCTGGTCCAGGATGTTTTTCAGCCGCTCGACATCTTCAACGGGCCATTCTGGAGCATTGCCGTCGAATGGCGGATCTACTTCCTATTCCCCGTGCTGGTGTGGGTTCTCCCACGCTATGGGAAACGCGGCGTTCTGCTGCTGGCCGGCCTTGCGGGCGGCGTGGCGACACTCATGATTTTACGAGTGCATCCCGAAATGGTGCTGGCCTGTCCCTGGTACCTGCTGTTATTCGCACTGGGGTTATGTTCCGGCTCACTTTCCATGGGAAAAAATCGTCGCGGCGACCGGCAGCGCTGTTTTGCGGTCTGCCTGGTCAGTCTTGCCGGGCTGGCAGCCCTCATTGATGCTCATCCGGTAACAACCCACGGCAGCAGGAATTTTGGCTCCTACCTGCCGCTGACAGATACAGTCGCAGGACTCGCTGTGGCTGCGGGGCTGCTGTCGGTGAGCTGGTCGCCCCAGAACTTCCCGCTGCTATCCTGGCCGCCGCTGGTGACGCTCGGCACGTTTGCTTACTCGCTTTATCTCATCCATATGCCCTGCCTGCTGCTGTTCAGCAAGCTGCTGACCGTTTATCTGCCGGCATGGCATCACCCTTTGCAGCGGTTCTCCGCACTGGCGCTCACCCTGCCACTGGTAATCACCCTTGCCTGGCTGTTCTTTCTCGTCTTCGAGAAGCCTTTTATTCGGCAGCGCCGTAAAGAGTTAAGCGGCGGACAGCAAACGCAGCAGAGGGCGTGACGCTTGTGGGGGATTGGCGGGACGACCGAACAAAAATCCCTGCATGAAGTCGACTCCGGCTTCAAGACACATCTGCATCTGACTTTCGGTTTCGATGCCCTCGGCAATCACTTTGATGTCGAGTTTTCCCGCTTTCGATATGATGATGTCCAGGTCATGGCGTGCTGACGGCGTATGCTCTGCACGTACCACAAGGTCGCGGTCGAGCTTCACGTAATCAGGCCGCAGCGCCGTCAGATATTCCAAGCTGGCAAAACCTGAGCCCATGTCATCGACAGCAGTCCCAGCTCCGCGCGACCGGTAGTAGTCTAATATCTTGTGCAGCCGCTTCATGTCAGGGATATGCTCGGTTTCTACCACCTCAAAGACCAGGTCTGAAAGCTCCATGCCGCATTCTTCCACAGTCTCCATCGTGGTTCGCAGGCAGACTTCCGGGTCGTAGATCGTATTCGGCATGAAGTTGATGAACAAACGCATTTGCGGCATGGAGAGCGCAGCCGCATTGCGAATAGCGACCTGACGCGCCCGCTGGTCAAAGACATGCTCGATGTTCAGCTTCACTGATGCATCAATCAGAGGCCCGGCCCCGATGATCTCCTGCGAGACAGGGTGACGCGCACGGATCAATGCTTCGTAGGCAAAAACTGTTCCGTTGTCAGCCTGGACAATCGGATGGAATAGGCTGAACAGCCAGTTGTCGTCCAGTGCGTCCCGCACCCAATCATGCTGGGCACGCTCGATCAAGCTTGTTAACGACTCTGCATGGACAAAGGCAGCCAGTGCGCTGTAGGGATCATCAAGATCGCCCGAAAAGAACGTGCCTTTGACATCTGCCGCGATGGCTTCCGGCAGGTGACTGAGAAATGCCGCTGTCGCCCCGACCACACGTCCGCGCAGAGTCGGAACTGCAAGGACATTCTCCCAGGCTCGATACGGGGTGTTCGCGTCTTCCAGTGCATTAATCAGTGCCTGCCGCGCGTTCCCATTCGGAGGACCCAGCAGCAGGTAAGTCTGGCTTCCTGCGGCGGCATGGCTTCGGGCAAACTGGCAGCGTGAACAGCCATTCGAGACTTCCTCTCCAGCCTGTGCAAAGCAGGCAGAGCGTTTTGCGGTGACATAGGGCATGGCGTTGATTGACTTTCTTGAGGGTGTTTATCGTAAAATTATGTCTTTATTATGGCAATGCCTCGAACACTCCTTAGAGGCATTGTGTATGACAAGAGGCAGGAAGGAAAAGGGGAGAGCCACGGCGAACAGGTTGCCCCATATCCCGTTTCACATTCAAAGGAGATTTGTAAAGCCATGGCTGACTACGTCCCGCAAAAATCAGACAAGTTCACGTTCGGTCTCTGGACCGTCGGCAACCCCGGCGCGGACCCCTTCGGTGGCCCTGTCCGCACCCCCGTGACGCCCCCCGAACGGGTTCGCAAACTCGGAGAACTTGGTGCCTACGGCGTCAACCTCCATGACAACGATCTTATCCCCTTCGGCAGTTCCGCCGCCGAGCGCGACAGCATCGTCAAAGAATTCAAACAAGCACTCGACAACAGCGGCGTCGTTGTCCCAATGGCGACCACAAACCTCTTCAGCCACCCCGTCTTCAAAGACGGCGCTTTCACCTCAAATGACCCCAAAGTCCGTGCCTTCGCCCGCCAGAAAGTCATGGCCTCCATCGATCTCGGCGTCGAGCTCGGCGCGGGCATCTATGTCTTCTGGGGCGGGCGTGAAGGTGTCGAGATCGAAGCCTCTAAAGACCCCGTCACCGCCGCCAAGCGCTTCCGAGATGCCATCGACTTCTTCTGCGAGTACTCGCTTTCCCAGAACTATAACCTGAAGTTCGCCCTGGAAGCCAAGCCCAACGAGCCGCGCGGCGATATTTACCTGCCGACTACCGGGGCCATGCTGGGCTTTATCTCGACGCTGGCCCACCCGGAGATGGTGGGGGTCAACCCGGAGTTCGCGCACGAGACCATGGCCGGGCTGTCGTTCTACCATGCGGTCGCGCAGGCTCTCGAAGCCGGCAAGCTGTTCCACATCGACCTGAACGGGCAGAAGCCGGGGCGCTACGACCAGGACTTCCGGTTCGGGCAGGAAGATTACAAGCAGAACTTCTTTTTAGTGAAGCTTTTGGAAGACTATGGGTACACAGGGCCGAAGCATTTTGACGCGCATCCGCTGCGAACAAGCGATCCGGACGATGTCTGGGAGTTTGCCAAAGGCTGTATGCGGACCTATTTGATCTTCAAGGAGAAAGCGGCGCAGTACAACGCCGACCCGGAGATTCAGGCGATCCTCACGCAGATCAACATCTCCGATGCCGTGCTCGATCCGATTTTGGGCGGCAAGTTCAGCCCGGAAAACGCCCAGGCATTGAAGAACATGACGTTTGATGCTCAGGCACTAGCGGCCCAGCCGCTGCCGTATGAGAAGCTCGATCAGCTTGTGTTCGATCTGCTGCTAGGAATCAGATAGACCTACCGCACCGCTCCGTCCTGAAGGGAAGATTATCTTAACTGATGTGACGCAGATGCGCTACGGAACAAGAAGCCACGGAATAAATTCCGAGGCTCAGAAAAGCTCATCGTCCAGGGGACGAAAGAGCGGATATGTTCGGAGGTTCTTCCTCTCGTGTCGCCGCGACACTGGGCACTTGAAAGCCTCGGAATTCATTCCGTGGCTTCTTGTTCCGTAGCGCATCTGCGTCACATCAGTTAAGATAAGTCAAGACAAAAGAGCTTCTTGAATCTTGTCCCTAATCTTCCCTTTAGGAAGGGCCCTGCGAAGCCATTTACGACGAAGCAACGTGGTAGGTCCAAAGAAAACCAATGCCCGTAAGAAGAAAACTTGTCAAATGCCGCACGGCCAAACCACGGCGGCTGATCGCTTACAACGTCGCGCCGTGGATGGAAATGCCGCTCCTTCCGGCCCCCGCCTACCGGGAATGGATGGCGGCGACGCATCTGCACTTTGCGAACCGGTGTCTGCCGATGCTGATCGCCGCCCAATCCGGCTGGTTTATTCTGAACAGCCATAAGTTCGAAGCGAACTGGAACGGCGGCAATCGACCGGAAGACATGGAAGTCACCGTGCTTGGCGGGGAAGGCGCGGAGCCGATGTCCAGTCATTTCGGCTACGGCATCCTGACCTGGACTTTGCCCTACTTGTTTCGGACACCGCCTGATTGGAACCTGCTGGCACGCGGGCCATCAAACCTGCCGAAAGACGGTGTTCAGGCACTCGAAGGCGTTGTCGAGACGGATTGGTCCGTCGCGACTTTCACGATGAACTGGAAAATGACCCGCCCTCACTGGCCCGTGACCTTCGACATTGGAGAGCCGATCTGCATGGTTGTCCCGCAGCGGCGCGGGGAACTGGAAGCGTTTCACCCGGAGACACACCCGATTGCCGCCGATCCAGACGCCCAGCGCCGTTACGAGCGCTGGCTTGTGGACCGGAACGAGTTCAACGATGCCCTGCCGAACCCTCAGTCCGAGGCGGCCAAGCGCGGCTGGCAAAAGCATTATTTTCAGGGCCGTGCCCCGGAGATAGTCCGTACTGCAAAGCACCAGACTAAGCTCACGCTGCGCCCGTTTCCTACCGAAGAGCCAGTCGAAACGGCAGAAACCTAACTACTAAATGGCCCCGGTCTTCCGCTGGAAGACCGGGGCTATTTACTGCTGCTTGCTGGGTCTAATTAATGCTGAAGGTCGCAGTGACACCCGCCGTGTGGTTTGGGTCGATATACATCGTATCAGTCGCAGCCGCTTTGTAATTCGTGTAAGATCCCGACGAACTCGCAGTTTCTTGGTCTTGTCCTAAATTTCCATTATGACCGGATGAGACCTGAATTGGCTGCAGGTACTTGACATGACCATCACTCAGCAGAAAATTGGAGCCACCAGTATGAATACCAACTGCTCCACTTGTGTAAGGCGATGGCGAAACCGTGCTGTATGTCGCGGGATCAAGAGTACCAGTCGGCCCTGCGGGCATCACACCTGTTGCCAGCATCAGGTCGCCGCCCCCGGTAAAGTCAGCCCGTGGGCCGCAGCCGATTTGATCGCAGAGAACGCCTGCTGCTCCCGAGGGGTCTGGCAGACCATCCGTTGCAGGAGAAAGGTCATATACGGTGTTTGAGTAAAGGCCTTCGTCAGCCTGATCGACACGGACTGGTGCACCAAATGTCTCGCAGAGCAAAATTGTAGAGGCAGGCGCGTTAAACTGGGACAATGTTGTGCGAGTAGCATTCGCATTGAACGCATAAGAGACCGGAGAATAGGTGTATCCTGCGTTAGTCACTGTGGCAGTACTGTCATCCGGGCATTTGTAAACACCGGTACTCTTGACATAAGTATAGAGCTGGCCGCCCCACCCCTGACCGTAGCTTTTTAGTCCGATACCCGTCCCAGCAATGACGCCGGCGGGGTAGCGCTCATCGTAGTCCTGCGTGTACTGGACAAAAGCAAGGCCAAGCTGTTTTTCATTAGAGAGACAGGAGGTGCGCCGGGCATTTTCGCGCACTTTCTGGAACACAGGGAACAAAATTGCAGCGAGAATCGCGATAATGGCGATCACGACGAGCAGTTCAATGAGGGTAAAGCCTTTAGCTAGTTTATTTTTCTTCATTTGGGTGACTTCCTTCGTTAAGATTACTGTTTCCTAGTATGAAGAATAGATATGAAAATGAAGTGAAGAGCAAAATCAGATTTCATGTTCTGAAGAATTTTGCTCGAAGCTAAGAGTCAGCAAATATTTTGCCAGCGTGGGCACGAATTGAAGCGTCACCTCTGACTTCAAGTACTGGACGCCGCATTCGTAAAAGGTCCGGCCAAGACGCTTCGTAGATGAGCATCGCCGGATAATGGCAAGGACTCGATGTGTCTGGCTGCCGAAATCTAATTCGATCTCGACTACCTTGTCTTGTGGGAATTCAGTCAGCGACGAGAAATAAAGACCGTTCATACTGGCATTGGTTAAAGTCGCTGCGGTCTTAGCGGATGGGATAGATCCACGCACGGTAGGCTTATCCCTGGACAGACTTACCCTGACAGGAAAGTTCACAGGGAAACGCCGAAACGCGCGTGGCAAATCGGCATCCTCTGTGAATATTTTCACTCCAGGCCCATCCATAGTCGTTATTGTCGGGTGTTTCCATCCTGACATTTACCCAGCTTGTGCCGTTATGGGGTATACTTTACGTGTGTTAGAGCAAAAAGTTGAAACAAAAATGGAAAGCTTGATCGGGCTGACGACGGAGGAAATCCGCACGCTTCTTAGCCAAACCGAAGGCGTCCCGGTCTATCGTGGGTCGCAGGTAGCGGAATGGCTGTACCGGCGCATTCTGCCGGAACAGGGCGGCGGCTTTCAGGCGGACTTTGCCGCGATGACCGATCTGCCGAAAGACGCTCGGGCGACACTGGCAGAAGCATTTGCCGGGGCACCGCTGGTCATGGTCCAGAAGCAGATGGACACGCGCGACGGCACGATCAAGGCGCTGGCAAAACTGACGAATGGCGGACACCCGATTGAGTGCGTTCTGCTGCCCGACGCCCGGCGCGTCTCTGTCTGTTTGTCGACCCAGGCAGGCTGCCCGATGGCCTGCGCTTTCTGCGCCACGGGAACTCAGGGGCTGACCCGGAACCTGACCACAGCGGAGATCGTGTCCCAGTTTCTGCTGCTGCAATCGCTGTCGGAGCGCCGGATCACGCATATTGTCCTGATGGGCATGGGTGAGCCGCTCCTAAACTACGATGCGACCCTGAAAGCCATCAAAATCCTCAACGCCGAATGCGGGATCGCCATGCGGCATATCACGCTGTCCACGGTCGGCATCGTCCCGAATATCGACAAGCTGGCAGAAGAGAACTTGCAGCTCACACTGGCGGTCTCCCTCCATGCCCCGAACGACACCCTGCGTACCAGGCTTGTGCCGGTAAATAAAACGTATCCGCTGGAGCGGCTCATGGCCTCCTGCCGCCACTATGCCGAGCATACGGGCAGGCGGCTGACCTTCGAGTATGTGCTCCTGAAAGGGGTTAATGATGAGCCTCAGCACGCTCGTGAGCTAGCGCAGCTTCTGCGGGGAACTTCAGCCGCAGTCAATGTCATTCCCTACAATCCGACGACTGTTGCCGAGCCGTTTGAGCGTCCGGACGTCGGGCGCATCATTATTTTCCGGCGCATTCTGGAAGATGCCGGCGTCGTCGTGACCCAGCGCAAAGAGCGGGGCCGCCAGATTGCCGCTGCCTGCGGCCAGCTTGTGACTGAGAACGAACATCGCCGCCCTATCTCCCGCCTGCTGCCTATATTCTCAGAACCTGTGATGGCAGGAGCGGTGTAAGATGGAGAACAGTTCTCTCGCTCCAATCACTCCTCCAGAACCGGCGGAATTGGCGGCAGAAGAAGAGCTGCCGACACCTGCCGAAGCGCTGGCCTGGCTCAGCCTCATCAAGCCCTCCGCTGTGCTGGCCCTGCTGAAAGAACCCGATTTCGGGTCACTGCTCAGCCGGGCCTTTCTCTGTTTTCGGCCTGACGCCAAAGGCTTTTCCAATCCCCTTGTCCGCAGCCGCCTAGCACAAGCCGCCGCCAAAGATGCCAAGATCGCCGAGAAATTTCGCCTGCTCTCCGAAACAGAGGCAAAAGTTCCCGTAATAATCACGACTGAGCAGAAACCTGTGGAACCTGCCCTGCCGAAGCCTGACCCGCTGCTGACATTGCGGTCCGAGCGCGATACCCGGCGGCGTGAGCGAGACACAGCGCGTCACGGACAATCTGCCGCAGAAGCGGAGCGAGACGGCGCTGTCAAAGCCCGCGTACTGGCAGAAGCGGAACGGGATGACGCCGTGCGTCTTGCGAAAAAGCAGGCAGAGCGCATCGCCCGTTTGGAGCGGCAGGTCACACAGGCCAAACAGCTCGAAGCACGTCTGGTCAAGGCACTCAACGAAGACAAAGTTTCCCCGCCCCCAACGCCACGCCAGCGCAGCTTCGGGCCGGAGCCGCAGGAGGCTCAAAAGGCCACTTCTCCGTGGCTGACAGCCGTCAAGCATCTGGTAGACAAAGGCAAGTTCGAGGCGGCGCTGGCGCTTGCCGAAGACGTCTTGAAAACAGACGATGATAATCAGGACGCCCTGGAAATCGGCGTGCGTGCCTGGGAAGGCCGGAAAGAGCCGCGTAATGCCTTGTTTCCAGCCCGTCGCCTGCTGACATTGCAGCTCCGTCAAACTGAGACAATCGCGGCGGCAGACACGCTGCTGACATTGTTTCGGCTTTTGCCGTCGCCGGAGCAGGCAGAACCCGATGTCCGGCAGTTCTTAAACGCATTGACGGCAGCAGACACTGCAGGAGTGGCAGCGACACGGCTGATGCTTACGCGGCTTCACTCGCTAAGCCCGGTGTCTCATGACTGGCTGACCGCCTACATCGTCGCGCAAACTTCTCTCGGCCCGGTGCTGATGCCGCCGCCCGGTGCGTTTAGTCCGGACGATCCGCTCCCGCTTAAGCTGAAGCTCGGTCGTCCTATCACGGCTCGGCACTTGACGGAGGCTGTCGACCGAGCGCAGTTGAGCCTGGTAGAAGCGGCTCGTGCCGCGCTGCTTGGCCTCGAAGCAGCAGACCTCAGCACTTTCAGCCGCGTTTGGGCGGCGCTGGAACAAGCCGCTTCCGACGATCCAAACCGTCTGCTTGCCCTCCGCCGGACGCCGCGCGGGGCTGCCGTGGTGGACGGCAGTAATGTCGCCTGGTTCGATCAAGAGTCACTCGTGCATGGTCGGCCTCGTCTGCGTCATCTGACAGCCATGCGGCGTGCGTTGTGGGCGCGTGGCTTTTTCCCGGTCGTGCTCTATGCCGATGCCAATCTGCCCTACTTCATCGATGACAAGCCGGCACTGCTGACCATGCGGGACCGGCAGGAACTGACTTTTGTCGATGCCGGCACCGTTGCCGACGAGGTTTTGCTGCGTGTCGCCAAGCAGATGGGTGCACCTCTTATCACAAACGATAAAATGGAAGATTGGGACCCGGAAGGCGATGTCCGCAAAGTCCGCTATGCGATCTCCATGGGCGGCGAGGCCCATCTTCTCACGGAAATCTAGCATGACACTGGAAGAACAATTTTCGCGTCTGATCCAGATATTGCAGCTCATCGACCGGGAGCCGTTTCAATGGGATGCCGCCGCGCTGGAACAGAAGTTCGATGTCTCGCGAGCCACCATCGAGCGGGACATCGCCGTGCTGCGTCAGTGGGGCCAGGTCAAGCGCAAAGACGGCAAGTTCGGTCTGGCCGAGATGAAGTTCCTGCCGACATCGTTTACCCCCCCCGAGGCTCTCGCCCTGCGGCTGGCCGGAACGAACTTTGCCAGTCAAGCAGGGGCCGTTTACAAAGGGGCGTTAACCTCAGCACTGAAAAAGATCGATCTGGTTCTGCCCCGACGGATCGCTGCCGAGGTCAAAAAAGCGGGGGAACGTGTTTCCGTCGGCCTGCCGGTTGTCCGAGACTTCTCCGCCGACATTTACCAGAGCTTGGAGTCTGCGACAGTCCGGCATCACCCCGTTGACATCACTTATCTCTCACGAACTCGCCCTGACCCCACAAAGCGTCGCGTCGACCCTTACGGCCTGACTTACAAGATCGGGGCGTGGTATTTGGTCGGCTACTGCCATCTGCGTGAAGGCATTCGGACATTCGGATTGGATCGGATTAAGTGGATGCGGGTTCGGGAGGACGAGCGGTTCCAGTATCCTGCCGACTTTGACCTAGCGGAATGGCTGGCTAAGGGATGGCAGCTACAAGCAGGCGGGGAGCCGACAGAAGTGGTGATCCATTTCGATCCGACCGTTGCAAGCTGGATCGCGGGGAGTCACTGGCACGCGAGTCAAAAAATCGAAAAACAGCCCGATGGCAGTCTGTTGTTCCGAGTGACAGTACACGGTTACGAGGAGATGCTTTACTGGGTGCTGTCGTTCGGCGCTCAGGCGGAGGTTTTAGAGCCTCTGCCGCTGCGGGCCGCGGTCGCCGAGTCAGCCCGCAAAATGGCTGCACGTTATGGGGAAGCGATACCGGAACCCCTCCCGTCTCGCTAAAGCTCACCACCCTCCCCTGTTAGGGGAGGGCTTTCAGAATAAGTCGGCCTACTCCTGCACCTTCCGAGGCCCTTCCCGTACAGGGGAGGGAGCGAGGAACGAGCGGGAGGGGTCCTTACCCCGCCAGTGACGGTTTGTTCAGCAGCTTGTTCCAGATTTCGTAATCCACCGCGCTTTTGGGAACCAGCAGCTCCTCATGAACTTCTTCTTCGCCATGAGCAACT
>JBPBQB010000294.1:0-34687 GCA_050954545.1 Janthinobacterium lividum
GGTGCTGTGCCGGTATAACCAAAGCATGGAAAATACACGACGTGAGTTTCTGAAAGATACTGTGACCCTGGCCGGCACGGCGGCAGGCTTGGCTGCTGTCGGTACCAGCGCTCTCGCGCAAGCGGATAAGCCTGTCGATGTGGTCAATTCGACCCCGGTGGCACCTGGTACATTGCCGGCCCCGCCGACCACTCGCAAAGGCGATATGTTTTACCGGCCACTGGGAACGACGGGAGAAGAGGTCTCGATTGTCGGTATGGGCGGGTTCCACATCGGCAAGCCGGATACCGACGCCGAAGGCATCAAACTGATGCATTCCGGGATAGATCGCGGCATCAACTTCATGGACAATAGCTGGGACTACAACAATGGCAACAGCGAAGTCCGCATGGGCAAGGCTCTCAGCGAAGGCGGCTACCGCAAAAAAGTCTTTCTGATGACCAAGATCGACGGGCGTAATCGGTCGTCGTTCAACAGTCAGCTTGAGCAGTCCCTGACCCGGCTTCAGACCGATCATGTGGATTTAATTCAGTTTCATGAGATTCTTCGCATGGAAGACCCAGACCGCATCTTTGCGAAAGACGGCGCATTAGAAGCTGCCATTGCAGCCAAACAAGCTGGGAAAGTGCGTTTTATTGGCTTCACCGGCCACAAAGACCCTTTGGTGCATCGGCGGATGCTGGAAGTGGCGGATGACCACGGCTTCCACTTCGACACGGTTCAGATGCCGATCAACGTCATGGACGCCCATTTCCGAAGCTTCACTCAGACAGTCGTTCCACTTTTAGTCCAGAAGCAGATCGGCATTCTCGGCATGAAGACATTCGGCGACCACTTTATTCTCGACCGCGTACTCGCCGAAAAGCTCTCGACACCGATTGAGATGCTGCATTATTCCATGACAATGCCGGTCTCAGTTGTCATCACAGGAATTGATCGCATGGAGATTTTGGAGCAGGCATTGGAAGCTGCCCGGACTTATCAGCCTCTTTCTGGGACCCAAATCTCGTCGCTGCTGGCAAAGACAAAAGTCGCGGCGATGGAAGGCTCTACCGAGCTGTTCAAGACCACGCCCCATTTCGACAGCACTGCGATGCACCCGGAATATCTCGGATAAAGTCAGAAGCATGGGGCTGAACCCCCATGCTTTAAAAGTGCAAATCCCCGCCTGCGCGGCAAAGAACAGAGAGCGGCGAAAACGGTCATCTCTTCTGCCCGCGCAGGCGGGGATTTGCACTTTTAAAGCCCTGCCGTTTAGGGCAGGGTTCCTAAAACTCCTCGTACAAAAGCCTAAATTAATTCCCTCATGTCGCCGATAATCTGGTCAGGACGCCATTCGGGAGGCGCAGAATGTGCCTGGTCCGGGCTGGTCACACCGGTCAGAACCAGAACCGTGTAAGCCCCGGAGCGTCGGCCCACAGCAATGTCCGTGTCCAGACGGTCGCCGATCATGACACTGTCTGCCGCAGTCACTTGGGCCGCTTCGAGAATGGCTTCGTAAGCGTGAGTTTCGGGCTTGCCGATGGTGATCGGCTCCCGGCCTGTCGCCGTCGCAAGCGCTGCAACGAGAGAGCCGCCGCCGGGGATTTCGCCGGTTTCCATCGGGAACGTGGCATCCCGATTGGTCGCGATAAACTGAGCATGACCGCGTGTGATGGCGGCGTGAGCAAACCGCAGCTTGTCGTAGGAAAAGTTACGGTCGATGCCGACGATTACATAATCGATGTCGGCGGGATCAACACTGTCGGGCTGGGTGATGGGGATCAGCCCGCCCGACGATGCCAGCTCAGCGGCAAGCCCTAGTTCGCCGATCACAAACGCGGAACGCCCGGCTGCCGCCCGCTGTTTTAGGTAGAGAGCAGTCGCATAAGCTGACGTAAAAATCGAGGTCTCCGGGACGTCCAGCCCATTGACTTCTGCCAGCTTCTGCCGGTAATCGGCCCGAGTCCGGCCTGAGTTGTTGGTCAGGAAATAGACCTGCTTGCCCACCTCACGCAGCCGGTTGACAGCGTCCGCAGCATGGGCGATAGCCGTATCGCCGAGATAAAGAACGCCGTCGAGGTCAAACACATAGACCTGACGGTTTGAAAGAGTAGTAGGATTCACGCGCCAGTGTAGCACATCGCCGGAGAGGTTGTCAAACGCTGAGTGCGGCCATGATATTAACCTTCTGTCAACACAATATCGACGGTAGATGGTTGAGAGCGGGAACGGGCGGGTAAAAGTGACACGTAAGAGAACTAAATCGGAAACAAAATTGCGCCGCAAGGCGTCACACTAAATACCACGAAAATGGAACCCTTCTGCGTAAGTTTAGCAAAGGCTGGGAAGGTCAACTGTTAATGAAATCGACTATGGAAATAGACATCACGCAGCGCGTCTTTGCGCTTCAGCATCTGGACTCAGGCGAGTTCATCTGTCTTCTTCAGGAAGGAACCGACTACTTGGCCTGTTTCTCCGATGGCGACAGTGCGTTAGAGTTCCGGTCCCTGCTGGGCTTGCAGGAGCATGTGGATTTGTGTCCGACGACTTTAGACCACAGTCCGTTCTCCCATTTCTGGCTGGACGGTGAGAGTGTCAACATCGCCAAAGAGTCAGAAGTCGCGAACTAAGCTGCACTTATTGAGCCTTTGATTGAAAAAAGCCATCCACTCCTAATTTGGGAGTGGATGGCTTTTCTGCTGCTGGCTTGTAACCGGCACTTCCAGTGCCGGTTTTGCTGGCTGTGATTTACTTTCCACTCACCCGGCGATTTTCTGTAACGCATCTCGAAACTCTTCCCCCGTCAGCTTCAAGACTTCATAACGCGGCATGTCTTCATACGCCTCCCCAAGCGCTTCTTTCGTCCCCGCGTCCAATGTCACTTCCTGGACAAATGCTTTGCCGACCACTGCCCGCAGCCGCTCTCCATCATGGTAGAAATACTCTTGTAGCAGTGGCACGATCCGGTGATACCATGCAAAATGCAGATCCTCTTCGGTGCTGACGCCCATCAAGTAGCTGTGACCGATGCAATGATCCCGGTCCAGCAGCGCCGCAATCCGCCGGTTCAGCCGTGTCAGCAAGTTTTGCAGATTGACCCCGGCGACATCTTCAGAAAGTAATGCCGGGTCCGGCGGCATCTCGACAAATGTAAACCGGCGGCGCAGAGCCAGATCAAGAAGGGCAATCGAACGGTCCGCCGTATTCATCGTGCCGAGTATCGTTAAGTTCGCTGGGACACCAAACTGCTCCCCAGAATACGGCAGTGTCACCTGCACTTCGTTTGGCTGTCCAAGTCGCTTATCGTCCTCAATCAGCGTAATCAATTCCCCCAGCACCTTCGCAATATTTGCCCGGTTGATCTCATCAATAATAAGCAGATACTCTTCTGACGGATTTTCCAATGCCGATTTGCAGATGCGTCGGAATGCCCCATGCTCCATGCGGTAAAAGAGCTGTCCTTTTTCATCGTTCCGTGGCTTGATACCCTCCACGAACTCTTCATAGGCAAACGACTGATGAAATGTCACCATTTCCACTTTGTTGGTGTCGGTGAATGCCTTCGCAAATTGTGTCACAAGCCAAGTTTTGCCTGTTCCCGGCGGGCCGTAGAGAAGAATATTCCGAGTGCGTTCTGCCATGTCAAGTAATGGCTTGACGGCTTCGGGAACGGGTCGTTTCTCTTCTGTATTCTTATGCTCAATACTTATTTCTCGTTGAATATCCGTCGCATGAGCTAAACCCTGCTGAGTTATACGCCAGAAACCTGGTTTCGAGCTATCTATATCGCCAGATTTGGCTAAGACTAAGCGTGCCCAAGCAACACGATTCTCCCAGATGATATTTGGACTGTTTTTGCTTTTGGCATACCTTTCTTCATCAGTTAGATGGAAATGATCTGCCAAAGCAGCGTAGACACTCTTGGGCTTGACCAGATCTTCATGTCTAGCAAGTTCATTTAGTAAAGCTATTCTAATGTCATGTCGGTTTGGGAATGGCATATCCTATAATCTCCCTAGAACTATCTTCATTTCCTCGATTAACTGCCTAATCCCTTCTGGTTTGCCTAGTTCGACGCGCAAATCCAGAGTGGCTGCTTCTATGGTTCCGCCCCCTTCAAGAGCAAAAATGCGGCGCATCGGCAAATCCATGCCTGCGGTTTGGGGATAGAGGAGCAGGACACGGGGGCAGGCGTAGCGGCGGGAATAAGCATGCATCTGGTACATGTCGGCGGGGGTGATGCCGGCGGTACGGCTTTCGGCGGCAGAGAGGGACTTGTATTTGGTGTCGAGCAGCAACGGAAAGGTGCCGTCTGGAGCGTGCAGCGCGAGATCGGGTTCCAGGCGGAAAACAGCTTTGTCCTCAGATCGGGCCAGATGCCGGGCGGTTCCATGTGACTGCGGCAGCAGGGCGCAGTCGGCAAGAGCAGGCGGTAGGATAGAGGCGCGATGGCGTTTAAGAAAACCGAAGACGAACGATTCGAAAAGGCGGTTCATATCGAAGACAAACGCGAATGTCTCTCGGTCGCCGCCGGACAATTGCAGTGAACCGCCGTCCAAAAAAAGGCGGGCCAAAGTCAGCAGGGGAGCGTACTCCGGGTGCAGGCGCGACAGCCCTGCCGACGAAGCCTCGGCGCGGGTTACGGCTGGCAGCAGCGTGACTTCGTCCATCCAGGAGCGCAGGGTTGTGAGGGTACGGCGGTTGTCCGAATCGCGTGTGAGGCTCCAAAGCCGCTCGACCACAAAGCGCAAAACACGGTTCAGGGGATTATCCGGCGTGAACTCGTCGTAAGTGACACAGAATTTGTGACGCTGCTCCGGGCTTCGGACTTGAGCGGCTAGCCGCCACTTGCCGCGCAGGAAGGGGGAGGCATCCTCTTCATGCAGCACGTAGCCCCGGACAATGCTGCGCTGCCAGGCATCCGTCAGGTGCGAAGCGAAGAGGCGGGTCAAAATCTCGAACCAGTCCGCTTCCCGGCGCAGCAGTGGAGTCAGAGCATGTTCGCGAATAGGAACGTCATCGGCGACGGCCAGCAGATGCAGTAGGTTACGTGTCGCTTCCGAGGCTGCCTGATCGCCATGCCGATAAATCTTGGGAAGCACTTGGATTGTCTCGCGGCCTAAACGAACGACGCCGACATACTGGGTCGCCTGCACCGCAGACTGGCCGTTCTTGTCTAAAACCGGTCGCAGGATTTCATCGCCTCGTGCCTGATTCAGCCTTGCCAGTGCTGCTAGTCTGCGGCTGTCCCAGGAAAACGGGGCTGTCTGGTGTTCAAAAAGAGTGAGCATAGGTAAGGTGACTGCACAAATGCCGAATTTAAGAAACCCGGTACTGAAAGTGCCGGGTTCGATTCACGATCAGAACAGTGACGGGCTAGAAATGCAGGCCGACAGCGAGGACGAAGCCGTCAGCACGCTTTACTGCCTGATACTTGGCGCTGACTGTGACCAGCCCGCCGGGCAGGGCGTAGCCAAGCTCCCCGTAGCCGCCGACTTTGGATGTGGTGCCAAGCTGGTCCAGTGTATCACTGTTGCGATGCTGGTTCAGGAAATAATACCCGATCCCGGCACCGGCGTAGACACCGCCCCCCACTCCGACCTGAAGCCCGGCAGTCAGCGGGACAACGGTGGAATGGCTGCCGGATTTAGAGCCGGTCTCGACACCAACGCCAAGCACGACGCGCAGGGGAGTCGGGTTGGGAATCGGCAGGCCGTAATGGAACTCGACGTCAAACTGAGTATTGCCACCTGCCGATTTTGCCGCGCCACTGGACGGAATAAAGACGCCTGCCGTGATGGCATTCGGCCCGCCGATGATCGGCAGAGCCGGGCCGGGCGCGGCCAGTGCGGCAGCAGTGGAGCCAAGCGCGGCGATCACTGCGCCCATTGCCACTTGTTTGATAATTTTCAATCTATTTATTCTCCTAAAGATAAGGTTAAAGCTGCACGATCCGGGCAGTCTCCATGCCGTCGATCTGCCGGATCTGGTCCAGAATGGTCTCGGGCGTCGGCGTGTCCAATTTCAGCACCATGACGGCGCGTGTGCCTTCGCTCTCGCGTCCGACATGCATTCCGGCGATGTTGATGCCGTTGTCGCCAAGCAACGTCCCGACTTTGCCGATGACGCCGGGACGGTCGGTATGCTGCGTGACCAGCATCGGACCGGCCGGGCGGACATCGACCCGGTAGCCGTCGATTGTCAAGATACGCAAATTGTCTTTACCCAGAACGACGCCGCTGATCTCGCGCTCGGTGGTGCCGCCACGTTTGCGGACTGTCAGCACCGTGCCGGTGCCTTCGCCCGAAGTCGGTGTCCGGCTTTCCGTGATCTTGATGCCGCGACCGGCGGCAATCGCAGGCGCGTTGACGTAGTTGACACTCTCGGCCACGACCGGCTCCAGCAGACCTTTGAGGACAGCACGGGTGAGATGAACAGTCGGCAGGGTCTCAAAGTCCCCAGCATAGATCACCTCGACTTCGCTGATCGGGCTGGAAGTAAGCTGAGCATGAAGGCTGCCGATCTTCTCGGCGAGTGTCAGATAGGGCTGCAAGCGGCTCAGCATATCGGCAGAAACGGAAGGCATATTGACGGCGGCGCGGGCGGGCTTCCCGGCCAGCACTTCGACGATCTGCTCGGCGATGTCGATGGCGACATTCACCTGCGCTTCTTCGGTGCTGGCACCGAGATGAGGGGTCGTGATGATATTCGGGATACCCAGCAGGGGGTTATCGGCAGGGGCAGGCTCAGTCGTGTAGACATCGATGGCCGCGCCGCCGATCTTCCCGGCCTTCGCGGCTTCCGCCAGTGCGGCTTCGTCGATGATGCCGCCCCGAGCGCAGTTAATCAGCCGAACCGTTGGCTTCATCAACGCTAGCTTTTCGGGGTTGATCATGCCGGTCGTTTCTTTGGTCTTGGGCGTGTGAACCGAAATATAGTCCGACTCTTTATAGAGCGTGTCCAGATCAACCAGCTTGATCCCCAGTGCTTCGGCCTGCTCGGGTTTCAAGTACGGGTCGAATCCCAAAACACTCATGCCGAACGCCTGCAAGCGGCTGACCACTTCGCGCCCGATCTTGCCGAGGCCGATTACGCCGAGTGTCTTGCCGTAGATTTCCGAGCCCATAAACTTCTTGCGATCCCAGCGGCCTTCGCGCATGGTCTGGTCCGCCTGCGGGATATTCCGAGCCAGGGCCAGCAGCATCGCGACAGTTAGCTCGGCAGCAGCCAGCGTGTTGCCTTCCGGGCTGTTGACGACCAGAATGCCCCGGTTCGTGGCCGCTTCGACATCGATGTTGTCGACCCCGACCCCGGCGCGTCCGATGATCTTCAGCTTCGTCGCCTTCGCGATGATCTCGCCGGTGACTTTCGTTTCGGAGCGGACTGCGAGAGCGTCATAGTCGCCAATAATTGCCGCCAATTCGTCTTTGGACAGCCCAATCTTGACATCGACATCGGCAACCTGCTTAAGGATCTCGATGCCTTCAGGGGCAATCGGATCACTGACTAATACCTTCGGCATAAATAAACTCCCTTGTTTGCGAAATGTACGAAGAACAAAGACCCCCTAGCCCCCAATAATGGGGGAACCGGATTATAAAGAACCGGGGTAGGTGGCGTTGGTGATTTTGATTAACACGGAGGGTAAGTCCGTGAGGACTTCTGCGTTCTGGAAACGAATGACATGGTATCCAAAAGCATTCAAGTGTTCAGTTCGGGCGGTATCCTGTTCCAAACGCGCTTCGTGAATGCCGCCATCAAGCTCAACAACCAACTTGTGCTGCGGGCAATAGAAATCGAGAATAAACTGTCCGACGGGATACTGCCGCCGGAACCGCAAGCCATTTAGCCGCCGGTCACGGAGCGCTTCCCAAAGCACCTGCTCCGCCGGTGTCATTTGGTCTCGCAGCAGCCAGGCTGCCTGCTGAATCTCCGGCGTGATCTCACGCAGCCACCGTCTTGATTGGTTGCCATCGATAGCATTTTTCCCCAAGTGTTCTCGACCCCCCAGCCCCCAATAATGGGGGAGCAGGAGCAGATATATGTTTCTTACGGTCTGTATAGTTCCCCCATTATTGGGGGCTAGGGGGTCTGTATTACCCCTTGCGCTGGGCGAAATCCCGGAGCAGGTCGGACAGGGCTTGGACACCTTTTTCGGGGAAGGCATTGTAGATGGAGGCGCGGAAGCCGCCGACGCTGCGGTGGCCTTTGAGACCGTCCATATTTGCTTTTTTTGCTTCGGCAAGCAGCTCAGCCTCTAAAGCCTCGTCGCGCAGACGCCAGGTAACATTCATCAAAGACCGATCTGCCTTGTTCGTGACTGTGGGCTGGTAGAATGGAGTCAATTCGTCAAGAGTGCCGTACAGAAGAGCCGCTTTGCGCTTATTGCGCGTCTCAATCGCTTCCAGTCCGCCTTCGGCTTCTATCCACTTTAAGACTAAGCCGACTCCGTAGATGGCGAATGTCGGAGGTGTGTTGTAGAGCGAGCGGTTCTCTAAAAACGTGCTGTAAGAATAAATCTTAGGCAGGTCCGTGTTCGCGGTCGCAAGAAAAGACTTCTTCGCAACGGCCAGCACGACTCCCGCCGGGCCGACATTCTTCTGAGCACCGCCGTAGAGGAACGAAAACTTGGAATAGTCCCGGCGCAGGGCGAGAAAGTCCGAAGACGTATCCGCGACCAGTGGGGTCTCGCCGACATCGGGCAGGTCGAAATATTCGGTGCCTTCAATCGTGTTGTTGGTCGTGATATGGACGTACTTTGCATCGGGTGTCCGGGTAAAGCTCTTGGGGATCTCCGAGTAGCCTTCGCCTTTGGACGTCGCTGCTTCCCGGGCATCGCCGAAATACTTGGCTTCTTTGAGCGCTTTTGCGCCCCAGTCGCCGCTGACCACATAATCGGCGGTCAGGCCCGGTTTTAGGAAATTTTGAGCGATCATGGCGAACTGCTGACTCGCGCCGCCCTGTAAAAAGAGGGTGGCGTACTCTTCCGGGTTCAGGCCCAGAATACGCAGCAGACGGGTCTCGGCATCGGCATGGATCGCTTCGTAGTCTTTGCCCCGGTGGCTGACTTCGAGCAGGGACATCCCTGATCCATTGATCTCGCGGATGCCCTGAGCGGCTTCCTCTAAAACAGGCTCCGGCAGAATAGCAGGCCCGGCGCTGAAGTTGTAAATACGGTGGCTCATGGGTAATTTTGGTTCCTCGTTGAAGTTGGCTTGAGTGTACCCGAACGGGCAGGCGGGTTTCAAGGGTAGGGGAAGCGGCCCCCACCCCCGGCAGTTCCTGCCGACCCCTGCCCCCGCAAGCGGGAGAGGGGTTTGGATAAGATTAAGATACGAAGTAAGGCAAAAAGCTTCCGCCCTCACTCCCCTTCCTACTCTTTACCCCTCTCCCACGGAGTGGGGGCAGGGGTCGGCAGGAACTGCCGGGGTGGGGGTCTCACAAAATCGTGGCGACGTAATGCTGCGAAGTCGGGTCAAGTGCTTGGGTGTCTGTGATCTCGAACCGGTTGGCGTCGACATCAAGCAGCAGCAGATGTGTCGGCGAGAGCCAGATGGCGTTTTCCTGCAAGTTCTGGGTGACGAAATCCCGGTCGCCCCGGTCGGTCTGGACACTCCAATAAGTCGCCCCGAACTCCTGCTTGGCGTGAGTGATTGCCCGAACAGTCGCGGTTAAATAACGCCGACGCAGTTCTTCCTTAGCCGCAGCCAGTGAGTCCGGCGGCAGGACTTCCGGGTCAGGGAGAGTCACAATCGCGTTGCCTTTACCGTCCAAAAGCGCCAGATACTGGTTGGGCCGAGACAGCAGGGCGGCCCAGGCAGGCTTGACCGTATGATACGATCTATCGCCCTCGATTGTCAGCCGCAGCCGGTCTTTCGGCTCATAAAAGAGCTTCAGTGTTTGTGTGTCAGGCGTATCGGTCATATTAATTGCCTCTCTTTAGTTAAACCGTTCGCGGTTCGCCGCCCAATTTCATGAGTGCAGACAAAGCCGCTCCATGTCTGCTATCTTCAGCCTCAGTTCGTTGGACCAATTCTTCCAAAAATGGAATAGCGTGAGGATCACCGAGCTCTCCAAGCGATAGAGTCGCATCATAGCGGACGGCTTCATCTTCATCTTCTGCCAGGGAGCAGATAGTTGAAAATGCTCGGTGTTCGCGACTTTTTCCCAGCGCCCAGACTGCGCGGTAGCGGATTTGGGATCGACTGTCCACGGCAGCATTCAGAAGCGCATCTATGGCTTTCGCGCCAAAACGAATTAGACATATTTCAGCATGGAGGGCTTCGTTATCGTCTGAGCTTCCGAGATTCGCGATGTGCTTCTCTATTCTACGCTGAGTATCTTTAGAATTCTTCATTTTGCGCCTCCTCTTCATCGCCCAAACGTTTCCTGGTATCGTTCCCAAATCTGTGCCTCATAACGCAGGGCATAGGCTTCCGCGTAGGACTCGCCCCGGCTGGCTCGGATTTGAGACTTGGTCGTCATCCGGTCGTGGTGATGCCCCAGTTCATGCAGCAAGATATGGAGT
This sequence comes from Janthinobacterium lividum, assembly GCA_050954545.1. Classification (GTDB taxonomy): domain Bacteria; phylum Armatimonadota; class Armatimonadia; order Armatimonadales; family Capsulimonadaceae; genus JANXMY01. Next base: position 10,511 of record JBPBQB010000294.1, read on the forward strand.
AATTGATACGCCTGCGCCTGAACTTCGGTGAACTCGCACATCACGCCATTTGCGATTAAGTGGGTCTGTACTCCCAGCCTTTGGAGAACAGTTTTGTGGTCTTCATAGTGGTCTGTGCTGTAATCGACCCACAAATCTGCCTCCCAGGCGCATATGCCGACGACACCTGGTGTGTGCCAACCATTGGTGCTGCGTTCGCCAGGAGCGAGGGCAATCGCATTGAGGCCGCGCGACAGCTCTACCCAGTCCGGCAGTAATTTGATGAAAGCTTCAATGTCGCGCTGCATCAGAACATGCCGGTAGCCGGGGCCAGGCCGCTGCCGGTCGATAATCAGCGACGGCGAGGGCGTGTTGTAGTAATCCGCCGTCCATTCTGGGTTGTTCTTTTTCTGCACCCGCCCATCGACAACATGCGGCGTGGACTTCCGGTTGATACGGTTTACTTGCTGCCTCATGCGTGTTTCTCCATGCTGTCCTTCTGTGCCAGCGCTTCCAGCACCCACCGTGCCCGCCGCCGGATATTCGGGTCATCGTTTGCCAGCCTCCACGTCAGGCCCTCACGCAGTTCCATGCCGTCTGCTTTACGCGCCAGTCGGCAGAAAGCGCGGAACTCGCGCCCGTCACGGCGGTCTACGATGCTAAGAACAACCCGTTGAAGGCGTTGAATGTAGTTCGTCGGCAAACCCACCTTACATAACAACCGGCTCAAATCTTCTTTGAGGTACCCTGTACTGTCAAAGATCGGATCGGCTTCCAGAAAAGCGATAATGCTTCCCATGCCTGATAAATCACCTTCCGCCAGTCGAGCCAAATCTTGTTGAAATGTAGGCGGATAGGCCTCATCGATTAACTGCCAGTAACGCTTTTGCACTTTGAAATAAGCGTTACTGGCCTCGGAATCTTGAGGGAACCGCAAATACAATCGCTGTGCTTTGTCGTAGACAAGTCGTGCGGCCTCTGCGGCGTGATAGTGATTTGCCGTAGTGGGCGACAATCGCCGAAGATCTTCCAGTACCTCGCGGATGTTGTCAGCCCTGGGTGGCCGTGTTCTTGAACGTTTCATGGCTACTCACGCAGGACTTTGTTGTAGACCACGATGCTAGGCTCAGGGATGAAGCCGAACTTTTTGTTGATGGCGAGCATCGGGGCGTTATCTTCATGGTTCTCAGTGGTCATGATCGTGATGCCGGCGGCACGGGCCTTTTCGTAGGCGCGGACTTTGAGGGCAGTCGCGATGCCGTGGCCGCGATGGTCTTTCAAGACTCCGGTCAGCCACTGCATCCCAACAGTTGGGGCTTCCAATTTTGGGACAACATGACATTCGCCGATCCACTCGCCGTCGACTTCCGCCAGCAGAGCCAGTTCAGGACGCCATTCAGGGCGCTCGATGACGAACTTCACCCAGTCTTCATACGGTTCGAACTCAAACGGCTGCTCGTCACGACGCGGAATGTCGTAGATGAGCGGCTTTTCCAAATCGTAGTAGCGCCGCCGGTTTTCATCGGTGTCTTCGACATCGGCATAAGTCAGAATTCGGGCACCATAAGAGGCTGCCTGACCGAGTGAGCCTAAGAACGGGGATTCGTCCCAGGTCGTCAAATCTAGATAAGACGGTGTTTCCCGTTCCTGTTCGGCAAATCCACGCTCTTTCAAAAAAGCAATCGCAGGCTCATCGGGTGTCCATTCGCGGAAGCTGGTGATCATGCGCCTGGCCCCTCGTTCAGCCGCAAACTCAGTAGCCTTGTGATACAGCAGGCTGGCGATGCCCTGACCGCGATAGGCATGGTCGACCGTGATGTCAAATTCACAGACATCTTTCATCTTGAAGCCTGTTGTATTGAGATCGGCTGCGCTCAAAAAGGCGATAGCCCGGTCAGTATGCGGATCGGCGACGCACAGCCGGATGTCGACAATCTCCGGCTTGCGAAGCGTGTCCCGCCGTGCCCAGCTCGCGGCCGTATTTTGCCGATGGGCAGGCCGGTCCCGGTTGCCGATCTCGACAATCGCTTCCCGGTCGTCGTCGCGGAACGGGCGAATATGAAAATTAGTTGCGGCGCTCATGTCGTGTTTCCTTATGTGTTTTCGGAACCCCTCCCGCTCGTTCCTCGCTCCCTCCCCTGTTAGGGAAGGGCTAAAGAGAAGTCTGCAAGGACAACGGGAAATACCTTCATTTGTTCTCTTGTTCCGTATGGCCCTTCCCTAACAGGGGAGGGAGCGAGGAACGAGCGGGAGGGGTTCTAAATCTTTGCTATAGCTGACGTCAGGGGCTTCGAGAACGAAGCCCAGTTTTTTGTTGATGGCCCGCATCGGGGCATTGTCTTCATGGTTCTCTGTCAAAATCAACGGGCAGCCGCGAGCGATGGCAGCATCTATCGCCCGCAGCTTGAGAGCGTAGGCGATGCCGAGGCCCCGATACTCCGGCAGAACGCCGGTGAGAAATGTCCAGGCGATATTCGTGTGTTCCTGGAAACCGAGCTGACTGATGCCGACCCATTTGCTGGCACTGTCTGACGCGAGAATAAGTGCATCCGAATTCCACTCCGGCGTGTCCAGGTCTTTGACCCACTGCTCGAAGGCCGGGCTCTCGGGCTGGACATCATTCGTAGGAATGTCCCGGTCGATCTTCGCCATCAGTGCGTGGAGCGTCTGACGATTTTCCAGCGTGTCGCCTGCTTCGGCATACGATAAGAAGCGGATGCCGTCGGGAACAGGGGAAACAAACTGCTCACGCGGGAATGTCTTCAAATCCAGCATGACCGGGATTTCGCGGTCCACTTCCGTGAAACCGCGCTTTTCCAAAAAGCGGATAGCAGGCTCGCCCGGCTGGCAGAATCGGACAAATGCCGACAAACGGACCAGTTCATGCTGCCGGGCAAACTCGACCGCCCGCTCATATAACTGTCCGCCAATGCCCTGACGCTGATAGGCAGCCGCCACCCAGACGCCGAAGCCGCAGACGCCCGGTTTGCGCCATGCCGTTGTACCGCGATCGACTGCATTCAGGTAGGCTACCGGCTGGTCATCAGAGGCGACGGCGCAGAGGCGCAGCGCCACTTCGCCCTCCGGCTTCCGTGAGTCCGCTCGACGCCACTCAGCGACTGTCTCCTGTAAGTGAACCGGAAGCCGCGCATTGCGAAACTCCGTGATCGCTTCTCGGTCTTCGTCACGGAACGGTCGGATAACAAGTGTGGTCAAATCAAGTCCTTTATTCGGCTCTCAGTGGCCGGTAGAAAGTCGCCGCCAGACTCAGCAGAAGCTGCGGCACGAACGTAATCAGCACAGTCGGGACGGGGCCGAGCTTTTGAAGCATCAGGCCTGTGACGGCCAGTCCGACGGGGCCGCTGCCGAAGGCGATCAGGCGGAAGACACTGTTGACCCGGCCCTGCAAATGGTCGGGAATCTGGGCTAACCGATAGGCATACTGTGTCCCTAAATAGATAGGCACGATGACAAAGCTGAGTGCGTTGACAATGCCCAGCGTGATCAAGTTTGGCGCAAACGCATAGAGGCCCCACGTGATCGCCCAGACCCAGGTCGCTCCGATCATCAGCGGCCCGAACCGGAACCGTTTTTGCAGCGGCACGGCCAGCAGGGAACCCACAATGCTTCCGACGCCGCCGGTCGCCATCAGCAGACCGATTGTAAACGGTGTCGCTCCGAACTTCTGAGCCAGCACGATCAAGATCAGCGCCCAGCCCGCACAGGCCAGCATGAGGCCGCCGGTCAGCACCGCGATAAACCGAATGATTTTATGCGCGTTCAGCCAGTGCAGGCCTTCGACGATCTCGGCACCAAGATTAGGCGTGACTTCAGTTTCGCGGACAGCAGGGCGGACATCGGTATTCAGTGTCAGAATCGCGACTACGGACAGCGCATACGAGATGGCATCAGTGAGAAATGGCACCCCTCGGCCTAATCCATACAGCAGCCCGCCCAGAGATGGACCCAGCAGTCCTGAAACTCCCCAGATCGCCTGATTCTGCGCGACCGCCGCACCAAGCTGCGCTTTGGACACGACTCGGACCAGGCAGTTCGAATCAGCCTGATCAAAGAAGACAAACAATGTGCCTTCGATGACCGTGACTACGCCAAGCTGTACCATGCTCAAGTGTCCGAAGGCCAGGGCAAGCGGGATACTGCCGAGCGCAAGCGCCCGGCCTGTATCGCAGAGCAGCATGACCCGGCGCGGATCCCAGCGGTCCACCAATGCTCCGGCGGGCAGGCAGAGCAAAAGGTACGGCAGCCCTCGAAGCGCCGCCAGCAGCCCTGCTTTTGCCGGGGAATGCGTCAGTGCCAGAATGAGCAGCGGCAGAGCCAGCCCGGACACCTGCGACCCGATGGACGAGACGACCTGTCCGGCCCAGAGCCGCAGATAGTCGGCGTTGCGCCAGACCGATACCGGCTCGGGTATCGGATCAGAAAGCGTTGACGTTTGTATTGGTTTTTCTTCGACAAGTGACATAAATTATTCCGCTCCATTGCGGTTCTCGTTTTAATCAGCGACATGCATTAATTACGCATCAATTCTTGTATCAGTTGATAGACTTCTGTCGAGGCATTGCTGGCCCGGCTTGAAGTCATTCCGTGCAGGGTTTCAAGAACCCATTTTGCGTTATCCAAAGCCGTATCTAATCGGCCTGCAAGTTTGGCATACAACTCTGGATCACCCTTTTCGTAATCGCAGTGAAAGTGCTTTCGCCAGTGGGTGTTCAGATGGTCTTCCACTGCTCCGCCATCTGCGAAATCACGTTTGGTGCGCTCAAAGTGAGCGAGCAGCCAGACCTCAAATGAAGGATTTGAGAGGAACAGCCGGATACTGTGATCCTTTGCCAGCACAATGGCTTCGTTCAGCGTGGCCTCATGGGCAGCATGTTCGACGTCCAGAACGCAGCAAATGTCATCGTACTTTTTCTCACCCTGTACTCTTTGGCTACCCTCCGTGATAGCGGCCTGGACTGTCACCACTGCATTCTGACCTCTGCCAGCTTTTACTTTTACTTCCAGCCGCTGCCTTACACCGCATACTTTGCAGAGCGCGTCAAGATAATTCGGCTCCGTTTTCTGTCCTTCGCACTGAATCAGAAGGCTGCGCCTGCGTGGGCGTGGATTTGAAGGGCGTTGCGGCCTCATGCTTTGACCCCGGCAATGAGGTCGTCAAAAGCCTGTCCGAGATGCGGCGTCCCGCCATAGCGCCCGGTCAGGTAATTGCGTAGGAACGACTCCGTATTGCGAATAGGCGGCTTGATGTCAGCCAGTGAGAAGAACGTGGACGCACCATCACATTTTTCCGCCAGCCAAATCTGGTCACGCCGAAATAGATCTTGATCCAGTAAAGATGAGTCGTGGGTCGTGAACAGCAACTGCGCTCCACTGCTGTTGGCTTCCGCGCTCTGAAACAGCTCTAAAAGTCGCCGCGTCAGTAGCGGGTGCATACTGGCATCAAGTTCATCAATTGCGACGAATGATCCATTTTTTAATGCATTAAGAATCGGTCCTGCGACGGCAAAAAAGCGTTGCGTTCCTTGCGACTCGTCAGCTTTAAAGTCAAAATCGACTTTATTTCCATCGTGATCACGCCGGGATGCTATGATATGGGAAGTTGAAGCCAGGCCGAATAGCCTTGCCACGTCCTTAGCAACCTCATTCACAAGTTGCTGTAGGGTATTCGGCGCAGCTAACTTTGCGTTGGGAACATCTGCAGCAGCTTTTTCGGCATGTATACTCTCAATACCGGTGTCAGCACTGCAAAGAAGAGAGGACAACGCCAGCCGCATCTCTTCTGAATCCTGACAGATCTGTGCTGTTTGTAGACCTAGCTTATCAATCTCACTTGACATATCAAATGTCCAAACACGCTCACGGAGGTAGCTGTAGGCTGGGCGTAGTACTTCTACTTTCTGCTGTGTGCCAACTGAAAAAGCGAGCATATTGCCTAGCGTTCGATCTTTGATCTGGGTCTCGTCTGATTCTTTGAACCCACCAAAGTTCCAATCATATTTCTCCGACACAGGGTTGAACTCACGCCGAAACTCGAAGAGTTTTGTTCCGGCGGTCTCTCGTTTCGCCGTCAGCCATTCCGAATCCACACGCTTTCGTCGGACGGCAAAGCCATAAACATAAACGATGCTGTCGGTGACGAATGTAATCTCGAAGCGTGAAGGCGCGATTCGTAATTCTGGGTCGAGACGGAATGGCTCGGCTGCTGAAATAAGATCGCCCTCGTTCATGCGTGTCGCTGAGTCTCGCACGAACTCCTGCATCACTTGAATTGCCTTGACAAGATTGCTTTTACCGGAGGCATTCGCTCCCAGTAAGGCAGTTGTCTTTAGCAGTTTGTAACCGGGTCGCGAAATCAGATTATCCGGGTGGCGGCGCGTACTTTCTGCGACAAAGCTTAATGTCTGCTCTGCCCCGATAGACCTATAATTGGCGACCTTGAACTGAATGATCATACAAACCTCCCCATGCCTATGCAAAAAATCTGCATCGATGCTTCTCTGTACGCAGTCTACCATAGATAAGAGTAGCTTTGATGCATTATTTCTGCATAGGCACTGGTTATACCGCGCCTAGTATCTGAGTGACTTGGCTCTGGGTTTCGACCAGCTTGAAGAAGTCGCCTTTTTTCTCCATAAGCTCGGCATGGGTGCCCATCTCGGAGATCTTGCCGCCGTCGAGCACGATCAATCGGTCGGCGTTCCTAAGCGTAGACAGGCGATGAGCGATGGCGAAAGTCGTTCGGCCTTTGATGAGGCGGCCGATGGCTTCCTGAATCTGCTTTTCTGTCTCGACATCGACGGCTGACGTCGCTTCGTCTAAGATCAAAATGCGCGGGTCGTGCAGGATGGCGCGGGCAATCGAGACACGCTGGCGCTCGCCGCCGGAGAGCTTGGCACCGCGCTCGCCGACCATCGTATCGTAGCCGTCAGGCTTGGCGAGGATGAAGCTGTGGGCGTTTGCGGCTTTCGCGGCTTCCATGATCTCCTCGAACGACGCGCTGGGCTTGCCGTAGGCGATGTTCTCGGAGACGGTGCCATTGAACAAAAACGGCTCCTGCAAGACAATTCCGATCTGGCGGCGCATATCCTGAAGGCTCATCTGCGTGTAGTCGGTGCCGTCGATTTTGAGTGTCCCGGCATCCGGCTCGTAGAAGCGGCAGAGCAGGTTGATGGTGGTCGATTTGCCTGCGCCGCTCTTGCCGACCAGTCCGATCATCTCGCCGGGCTTGGCTGTGAAAGTCAGGCCTTTGATGACGGGGTTCGATTTGTCGTAACCGAAACGGACGTTTTCGAATTCCACTTCGCCTTGAATGGCATGATGCGGGACATCGGCGAGAACGTAATTCTCCTGTTCGGTGTCCATCACTTCAAAGATGCGCTCGGCACCGGCCATCGCCCGTGAGAACCAGTTGTTGACCTGAGCGAACCAGGCCAGCGGACCGTAGATCTGGGCGATGAGGGCATTGAAGAGCCAGAAGTCGCCCAGGTTCATCTGTCCCCGGTAGACCATGTAGCCGCCGACAGCCCAGTTGATGAGAGCGCCCATGCCGACAAACAAAGACATGACACCGAAAATCGTGTTCCAGCGCGTATCGCCCGCAATGCCGGCATCCCGCAGCTCGGCATTACGGACCGTGAACTTGGCATTCTCGTAGTCTTCCTGAGCAAATGCTTTGACGACACGGATGCCAGTCAGTGACTCGTTCAGATGGATATGGAACCGGGCCCATTTCTGACCGACCCGCGTGAAGAGCTGAGCGACCGATTTCCAAAAGATGCCGCCGATGGCGACCACGACCGGGATAGGCGCAAGAATGCACAAAGTCAGCTTCCAGTTGACCGTGATCAGGAACCCGGCGATACTTACGAGCAGCAGGCCATTAATCAGAAAGTACGGGACGCCTTCAGTCAAGAAGCCCCAAACGCGGTCGGTATCCTGAGTCACCCGGCTGGTGATCGCGCCTACCTGCTTCTTATCGAAGTAGCTGAGCTGCAAAAACTCGATGGACCGGTAAAGCTGCGCCCGCAGGTCGGCGGCGATACTGCCGCCGAGGAACGCGACAGTCCGGCCATTCAATATTTGAATACCGACACCGAACACCAAAATAGCCAGCCACGCGCCCATCAGCGGCAGCAGCAGCTCCGGGTGAGCATGGTGTCCCTTGGGCGGCACGAGGACACGGTTGATCAAGTTGCGCTGGATAAGAGGCGGCGCGATGCTTAAGGCGGTAGTCACCAGCGAAAGCAGCGCGAGTGTCCCTGCCTGTTTCTTGTAGGGTGTCAGGAACTGAGCGATGCGCCACATGGTCTTGGAGCGGTTCACACAGGCTGGGCAGATGCCGTCTTTCTCGGGGAGCAGACGACCACACTTCGGACAGTGCGTGCGCTCTTCTTTGAGGTTGATCTGGAATGTCTCACCTTTGGCAAGCTGCTCAATCCCGCGTGCGGCTTCGCTGAAGCGGGCGGCGACTGTCTGGGAATAAGTGACGACTGGAATGATATCGCCGTTTTTCGCCGTGATCTCCAGCCGTCCGCCGCCGACCAGAGGCTCGTTGCGGGCTGTCTGGATCTCGGCGATCGGCATCTGGAACGCAAGCGCTCCGCCGACCTCGACGACCTGGACAAACTCGCGGGTGACTACCAGGTCACGCTGTCCGAACTCGCCGTTTGGCTCAAAGTCGGCTGTCAGTCGAATCAATATCTCGGTGTCGGGCTGCACTTGCGGGCTATCAATTTTTGGAATACTTGTCTCTGTCGGTGTCATGTATTTCCCTTACGGTAACGTAAAAAAGGCTTCGGGCTCACCTGCGCTTGTTCCAGAGTGGAAATGCGCAGGAAGCCCGAAGCCTAATGTCAAATGCGAAGATTTCGCAGTTCTAAAGGTTGTTAGAAGCGGCGAACCCTCCGGGGAGGCTGCGGGCGTATTTCGTTGTGCGCGGACGGGGCGGAGCAGGTCAGCCAAGACGCAGTACGGGTAGTGTCTGCGTTGTGGAATGTGATTGTCGTGGTAATCTTCATCTGAACCTGTCTCCTTTCGTTAAAGTAAATGCTCGAAAATCGTGACCCGCACAGGCGGGAACGGAAGAGTATAGCCGCTGGTCTGCCTGTTTGTCAACCCCCTGATGAGGGTTTTGGAAAAAGAATTGGGGCGGGGGGGCCTTTTACTGCTCTGCCAAAAGGCTTTGCAGATCAAGCCTGTGAGTGAACATCGTGAGGCTGCCATCGGGGGTATGGGGCCAGGTTTCGCGGGGGCGGTCCCAATATAGCTCAACACCATTTTCGTCGGGGTCACGCAGGTAAAGAGCTTCGCTGACACCGTGGTCGCTGGCACCATCCAAACTGATGCCTGCGGCGATGAGGCGGCGCAGGGCGTCTGCAAGCGCGGCGCGGGTGGGGTAGACGATGGCAAAATGATACAATCCGGTTGTTCCCGGCGGCGGAGGCGAGCCGCCAAGACTGTCCCAGGTATTCAGTCCGAGATGGTGATGGTAGCCGCCGGCGGACAAAAACGCCGCGCTGTCGCCGATCTGTAGGGTCACTTCAAAACCTAGCACGTCTCGGTAAAAGCGCAGGGAGCGTTCCAGATCGGCGACCTTCAGATGTGCATGGCCGATGTGCGTACCGGGGTCGATTGCCACTGCTTATGCTCCGTAAATCGGGCTGGAAATGATTTCCATCGTGCCGCCTTCATTAGTTAGGAACTCCTGAGCCCGCAGGTAGCGGTCATCGAGAGAGCCGCGCTCGTCGCCGGGGTCCCATTCGCCTTCCAGGTATTCAAATGCGGCTTCCATCGCGCCGACTTCCGTGGCATAAGCGGCGGCAGTCAAGCTGCCTTCGTGGGAGATGACCAGCAGGAAGACGCCGTCGTCCGTCTCGTCTTTCTCTGGGCTGGTTCCGAAGCCGGGGAAATCAAAGCGCTCTTTTGGATTGTCTGCTGATTGCTTGTCTGCCATGCTGCGATTGTACCTGAAGAGCGTAGGAATTTATTCCCACGTACTCATTGCCACAGCTATCTGCCATAGGGGTTCTTACGCTTCTTCCGCATCTTCGTGGCTTTCTTCGCCGTCTTCGTCTTCATACTCATCGTCGTCATCGTTTGTATCCGGGCCGCGGTAGGCAGCGTAGAACAGCGGCAGGCCGTCGAGCCAGCCGGTGAGCCATTCTTCCAGCGACGGCGACTCGATCCAGCAGGCTTCTTTGACGGCGGAAGCGCGGTCGAAATGCAGGGCTTCGGGAACGCGCACGGGGACATCGGCTTTTGCCATGTTGGCGTCGATGCGGATGACAGGCGCTTCCGGGCGTGTGCAGTCCAAAGCCGACCGGATGCCGCTGCCCCAGTCGCATAACTGGTAGAGCCGGCCCGGCAGAAGTGCAGACGACAGGGCCAGTATGCCGTCGCCAGGGCCGAATCCGCCGTTGCCGACTTCCAAATAGGCTTGCTGCAGGAGAGCAGGCAGAATCAGCTTGAGGCGCTCTTCTGCGGCTTCAATCTGGACGGCGGTCGCGGGTGGCGCGGTGGTACGGCGGCCTTCATCGGTCGCCGTTTTTTCGTTATGGGCACGCTCTTGCAGCCGTGCGATGAGTGATGGTATGTCCGTTATTTTAAGTCTCCTGGATGAATCGCAGTAATCGACGGCCCGCTGCCGGTTTGCAGCGGAGCGATAATGTAGCGTGGAATGCGCTGTCCGGGCGGCGGGATAATGCGCGAGTGCTGAATCAATTCGACACTGACTGGCGGGTTCTGCGGGTCGTAATCGTTGACCCGGGCGGCGTACCGGGCAAGCGAAGGCCAGAGCTCGTGGTTGCCACCGTGAGTCACGACTTCCGTCATCTTGCGCCAGCGTTCTTCTTCATACCGCCGGACATAGTTCATATGCACCATGCGTGGGAAGTCCCAAAACCGTGTTTCGCCGTTGGCGTAAGTGATCTTGGCCTCTAAGAAAACGTCCAGGTGATCGGGGTTCGGCGAAAACATGCTCCAGCTTTGAGCGAACGCCGTGACCACCATATAGGGCCGGACCATCCCGACACAGGCCTGAACGATGGCGCTGTTGCCGGGCACCAGCCAGATAAAGAGGGCGAACGCGTGCCAGATCAAGAACGCATTGATCAAGCGCCGCTTCCACCACCGCTTTTCCAGCCGGTTGACCCGCCGCTGCTTGACCTGCCGACGCTTGTCTTCCGTCCGGCCCCTGGCAGCGAGCGGCACGTCTGCGGCCTGAGTTTCTAAGTTAGCAGTTTCCTCAGCAATCATAGCCTCTATTGTATCACGAAACGGCGCGTCTTGACAATTCTTTGCCTGAGCTGCATCCTGAGACTTAGCGCTGCTTTTGCTGATAGACCCGGATGTAGTCGACGTACATATCGGCGAGGCCGTTGTAACGGGATAAATCGACAGGCCAGCCGCCGCCGGTCGCCAGATTGATCATGAAAAAGAGCGGCTACTTTTTCGTCGTCGGCTGGGTCGGGTGGCGGCCCATTTCGATGTTGTCGCAGTAGTAGATCGTGTCCGTGCCTGTGATTTTGCAGCCGTAGGTGTGGAATGTCTCAAACCAGGTGGAGGGAATGCCCGCTTTCTGCATACTGGCTGGGTTCTTCAGGGCAGCGTAGTTGGCGTTCGCCAGAGCATTGCCGGGATCGCCCTGGTTCCAGGCGTGGGGCGTGATCTGGTAATAGCCGCCGGACGTGTACTTGGAATTGGGCTCATGATGTCCAGCTCATCCACGGGTGTCTTGTCGCCTAGAACTTTGTAATCGGTCATGTAATCCGTCATCAGCCAGAAGGCAGGCCAGGTGCCGATAGCGTTGGGGCCGACGAGCCGTGCTTCAAAGTAGCAGGGCAGAGCGACTTTGATGCCGGTGCCGTCGTTTTTCAGCGACGACAGCAGGCCGGAGCTATGGGCTTTTTCACTCGCTCTGATCCGCAAATAAGAGTCGACTTGCGTGAACGGATTATTCGGAGCCTGATAACTGGTGAAGGGTATCGTGCTGAAGTCCTGGCTGCCGTTCGGCGGCTTGTGGTCGTAATAGATCGCTTTTGGGTCGGTGTCGGAGATCGAGAGCGGTCCGGTGAAATCATCGGCAAAGACCAATGTCATTCCCTGCGCTGCCGGGGGCGGAGACTTGGGAATGCCTTCATTCCAGATAACGCCGCCTTTGTTGAAAAGCTGAAGGTAGCAGTTGTCCTGCCGGGTGCTGCTGACGCCGTGGATAGTCAGCGTCACGGGGCCATGCGGGAAGCTGCCGGCGGGGAAGACAAAGGAGCCGCCCCCTTGTGCATTGAGCGTGACCGTGGCGACTGCGGCGTCAGAACCGAAGCTGGGGCCCTGCTTCCAGCATTTCACGGTCAGGGTCTTGAAGCCGGGCGCTGAGACGGTAATAGGCGTGCTTCCGTGGATATCGGAGCAGTAGGCTGGGGAGACCACCGAAATCTGGGAGCCTAATGTCTCCGCCGCGCTTTTCTCAGAGTCGACACTGATGGCATCGAAGTACAGATCACTTTCCACCGGCAGCTTGGCCTTGTCGGCAGGATGCCCGACAATCAAGACCAGGGAGCTGAGCGGATAATCTAGCTTGCCGTTTTTGTCCCCGGCCCAGGTCTCGTGGGAAGAGTCCAGATCAAAAGTGACTTCTTTCCAGCCGCTGAACTCAATAACGCCGCCTTTGTATTGATGCGTTTCGCCGCTGACGTCTGTGAGACGGAGCGCATAGCCGCAGCCGGAACTATCTCCTCTGATCCGATAATGCAGCTTATGAATCGGTGCCTGGAGATTGACTTTGCTCGGGATGCCGATTACTGGTTCCCGGCACCGGTCGTGAAGTGGTAATGGAGCTTCATGCACAGTTTTCCCTGCGCCGGATTCATCGCAGAGAGCTGAACCGATGCATTTCCATTGGGAATATCGACAACCCACACAGACGGCAGCGAAGAAGCTTTCTCGAAGCTCTGAACCATCACCGGGGCTGCTCGGCAGCTCGACGAAAAGAAGGACAAGCCTAAAACACAGGTGACGGCTGCTATCGAAGCTAATAAATTATTACTATATTTAATCATTAGCCAATCTATAACAAGCAGAGATTTATGTCAAGTTTCGCGTTATGCTTTATTTTGCAAAGTACTTTATGGTATAGTAGTCATCAGGAGGGTTGGACAATGACACAAACAACGCGGCTGGGACTGATGCTGCTGCCGGCAGCGCTGCTGATCGGGCTACTGGGCGATGCTCTTTTGCGGGCCACGCCCTGGGGACTGAACATTCTGCTGTGGGTAGGAGCACTGCTGGGAGTTTTCTGGCTGCTGGCCCGGCGGCAGCAAATGTGGCCGACGGGGGAGGGAATCTGGCTAGGCATTCCGGCGCTGCTGCTGGCAGGGGGGCTTGCCTGGCGGGATTCGGGGACGCTGCGGGCGATTGACGTTTGCGGCTTGGTCTGCTGCCTGGGCTTCGGGGCAGCACGGACACGGGCGGGTCAGGTGCGGCTTGCAGGATTTTTTGAGTATTTTGGCGGAATTTTCCGAAGCGCATTTCTGACAGTGCTGGGCATCTTCCCGCTGCTTTTTCGGGACATCACCTGGGACACGGTGCCGCGAACCGGCCTGCTGCCGAAGGTGCTTGCGGTCGGGCGCGGCCTGATTCTCGTGCTGCCGCTGCTGCTTTTATTTGGCGGTCTGCTGACTGCTGCCGATCCCATCTATCAGAAGCTGGTGGGGACATGGCTGCATTTCGACATCAATGCGCTGCTGGGGCATCTCTGCATGACTGCGTTTTTCGCCTGCCTCGCCGCTGGCTTTGGACGGATGCTCTTTATTGTCGAAACGCCGATCGCTGACCCGGAGCAGCAGCGTGCCAAGCTGCCGTCGCTTGGAGTTTTGGAGACAGGAACGATTTTAGGGCTGCTCAACCTGCTGTTCCTGAGCTTTGTCCTGGTTCAGATCCGGTACTTCTTCGGCGGGGCGGCGACAGTCTCGGCGACTGCGGGACTGACTTATACCCAGTATGCCCGGACTGGGTTCTTTGAGCTGGCCTGGGTATCGGCGCTCGTGCTGCCGTGTCTGCTGGGTCTGCACCGGCTCCAGGTTCCCAGCAATGCTCGGGCGCAGACACTATTTTCAAGTCAGGCGGCAGTGCAGGTTGGCCTGCTGTCGGTCATCCTCGCATCGGCAGTGATGCGGATGCGTTTGTACCAACAGACCTGCGGCTTGACAGAGCTGCGGCTGTACACGATGGCGTTTATGGGCTGGCTGGCGGTGATCTTTGTCTGGTTTGTCCTGACCGTGCTGCGCGGCCGGCGGGATCGGTTTGCGTTTGGCGCGGTTGTCGCCGCCTTCGGCCTGGTTCTGGGTCTGCATATTTTGAACCCGGATGCGTTCATTGTCCGTTCCAATGCGGCTCGCGCTGTTCAAACTCATGTCTTCGACGGCGAATATGCGGCTGCTCTGAGCGGGGATGCTGTGCCGCCGCTGATTGCCGCACTGCCGACACTGCCCGTGGCCGCGCAGCAGCAGATCGCGGCGGCGCTGCTTCCGGCCTGGTCCCAGGACACAAGCGACTGGCGCTCGTGGAACTGGGGCCGGATGTCGGCATTCTATGCGGTACAATCACGGCAGAAACTGCTTCAGTCTTCGCTACCTCCGCCTGTTGTTGCCGCTCCTGCGGCTCAGACGACAACCACTCTTGTCTCACGAAAGGCCGGCCCATGATTGATCGGGAAATCGGGAAGAAATTGTTCTGGTGGACACTGTACGCATCGGCATTTGGGTATGTCGAAGCGCTGGTCGTGGTGTATATCAGGAGGCTGGGCGGGATGCCGCCGGGGCTGGATTACCCGGCGATCTGGGCCAGCCGGCATCTAGTCTGGAGCGGGGCGGGAGTGATCGCAGAGATGCGCCGGATCGGGGTCTATGAAACGGAGTACACGCGGGAGATCGCGACACTTTTGCTGCTGCTCGGTCCCGCCTGCGCGGCGGGTCGAAATTGGCGCGAACGGATTGGATTGTACCTGTTCACGTTTGCTGTCTGGGACGAGACATTCTACCTATGGCTGAAGCTATGGACGGGGTTTCCGCAATCGCTCGGCAGCACGGACATCTATTTTTTGGTTCCTATCGCCTGGTTCGGTCCGGTCTGGTTCCCGGTGCTGGTCGTCATGCCTGCCCTGATTTGGACTTCTCTGCGTCTTCTGGCTTCTTCGCTGCAGTCAGCTTACGCACCGCTTCCACAGCGGGTGTCAGCAGAAACAATGCCGCCGCGCAACCGAGCAGATCAGGAGTCAGCTTTGGGGGCGAATGAGGACGCAGCATAATTGCTGCCGAAGCCAATCCAAGCGCGAAAATCAGCAGGATCGCCTGGATGATTGCTGGCTTCTCGCCGCTCTTAGACGCGCCGAACAGCACGACAAACTGCGAGAAAAGCCCAATCGCCAGAGGATAGCTGCCGATGTCGTGAATGATGGGGGACAAAATTGTTCCGTTCTAATTTTCAGTCTGCCTGGTGCTCCAAAATGAGTGATTGGGTGACACGGAGACGCGGGATCACATGGCCG
This sequence comes from Janthinobacterium lividum, assembly GCA_050954545.1. Taxonomy (GTDB): domain Bacteria; phylum Armatimonadota; class Armatimonadia; order Armatimonadales; family Capsulimonadaceae; genus JANXMY01. The sequence continues at coordinate 26,049 of JBPBQB010000294.1, forward strand.
AAATCGTCCGACCCCCGCCGTCCGCGCCCGGTCATGACCAAGGACAGGGTGATAGTCATCGTACTTATTTCACGTTCTATCCACCCCCGGCGGCTGTCAAACACGAGGTGATCCGACTGTGCCACTTGAGTTGTCTGAAGCAGTGTCCCGTCATGATCCGGCGATGTGCTGTTGGTCACGGCCGGTGGCTCCTCCTGGGTAACTACGGCGAGCCCGTCCGCCCGGACAGCGGAGGCCGGCGGCAGGGGGATAAACCCGCGCAGCAGGTCGCGCTCCGCCGGGCTGCTGCCGAGCGCCTCGCCCGAAACCGATAGTACCTGCCCCGCCGCCGAGACGCGAACCGTCCGCGAAATCGCTGGCTGTGGAGCGTCCTCGTCCTCGAACCCCGGCTCCGTCGACAGTGTCACCAGCAGAGTCGCCGCGCCGTTCGCCGAAACCGTCAGCACTTTCTCTGTCAGCCTTTCTACAATCGGCGACCGGTAAGGGGTCTCCGGGCTGACCGTCTCCATCGCCGCCTTCGGGTCGGCGAAGTAGGGATCACGCTGGATTAGATACCGCAGAGTCAGCCCTTTTGTCCACCGGTAGTGCAGCATTTGAGGCGGTGAGCTGGGCTGTGGAGCGCGTGAGCTAGGTAATTGGGCGTGTGAGTTGGGCGTTTGAGCATGCAGCGGCGGCGCGAGGGAAACGGCGGCCAAAGAGAGAAAAGCAAAAGTGCAGATATTCATAAAGAGATTGTGGCAGGTTTCGGGCAGAGATTAGAGCGCGGCTAATTATGCTCTGTAGCGTTGCTGCATGAAATAGTTCTGAGGCTTGAAACCGGCACTGGAAGTGCCGGTCTATTTTTGAACGAAAGTGTGCCTGCGACATTACTGCGTATCGAGGCGACTACAGAATTAGTGACCGTAAGCGATTTCCATCTGCTTTACTTCCGAAACAGATTTTGTCTTGTACTATCAGTATAAACGAATCCGGGGATAGGCGTCAAGGTATCGTGACAAGAAGCAGGAATTAGTATCTTTGTGTCCAATTGTTACTATTATGAAAGCAGCATTGGAAGAGTTAGCAGAAATGGCGAAACGCGCGACTGAGCGCGAAATTGAAACCGAAGTTGTGCATGTCTTCAAGCAGATCGGCTGGCTGCGCTCTCAGATTAAGCAGGACGTTCCGATTTCGGACAAGGGTGCTGATAAAGCCGACATCGTTCTGAGGCTTGAAGAAGCGCCAATGATCCTTGTTGAAGTCAAGAAGCATGGACACCTGCGTGATGCAGATAATCAGGTGAACCGCTACTGCCGTCTGTTGCGTCCCAGTCCGAAACTGGCACTTCTCACGGATGGCGTCCACTGGATACTTTATTATATTGGTCAGGTCGGAGCTATCCCAATTCAGGAAGCATCTTTACCAGAGGAAACAGAAAGTGCTGTCGCGATGCTTCTAGCGCTTAATCCCGAACGTCTATCCGGCTCGCTTCAAGCCGGTGCATTCCAATATTTGGATATTGTCGAGGAAGGGTTACGGGGAAGAAGTGAAGACGCGCAAAACCATCTACGTCAATTTTTTATCTCAACTGTCAAGGCATTGCTGTTGATGCCCAGCGGAAGCCCGAGACCATTTTCTTTGCCAAAAGCTGCGGTAGATCTCCAGCATCAAACAATCTGGTTACAGGAGGAAGTAAGCAATGTAGAGGCTTCGCCACCCGATACTGCTAAACAATTTGGAAAACCGCGTGACACAGTTGTGGAATATGATGCGCTCCAACCGCCCCCCCTTAGTTTCACGACTGGTATTACAGCAAATTTCGCAGGCAATCCTGCTGCAAATTGGGGCGATCTTCTCCGGGTTGCTATCAAAAACGCATTGGACTCGAGAAAAACAACACAAGATATTCGACGTATAGCTGACATCAACATCCAGGAGGCAAAAAATACAGAAAAAGGCTTTGCCTTAATTCCTGGCACAAGTTTGTCTGTGCAAGGTCAACCCTCCGACAAGTCATGGCAGAATGCTTTGAGGTTGGCTCAGGCTCTTGGCTGCGAAATAGAAGCAAAGTTCCGCTGGCAGGACAAGGAACAAGCGTCTCATCCCGGCGAGTTTGGAGTTTTACGCTGGCGGCCCTAAAACAATTTGATGCAATCGCTTCTTGATTGCGCTCAATACCTTGTGTTGCGTCTCAGGCGCTCGGAACCAGCAAAACATCAAGGTGGTCGTTTTGTTTTAGTTCGCCTTCAATATCTGTCAAAACGCCGAAATAGCTGTATGTAATTGGTTTTTCCGTTGTTGGGCGAACGGGAACGTACCACCAGTCGCCATCGGCGCGAACCGCTTTTTCCACGATCTCGATGGTCATCTCGGCAGTTTGATGCGGTCCCAAATAGTGGTTTACCCGCTGTATGATGTCCTGTTTACTCATCTTGAACCCCTAGTGCCAGAAGTACTGTGTTCGCGTCGCGCAGTGCATTGAGCGCAATGGTGCGATCAATGTAAGTTGCGGGGATATAATCCGCAATGACGCGTGCTTTCCAAAGCCTCCCAACAGCCTTCACCAAACCAAAGCGTGTCTGCCGTGAAAGTGCGTCTAAGTTACGGAGAATATATACCGGCAGATCCGCATGAGCCGGGTTGTCGCGTCCTTCTTTGTAGATAACTTTACCTTCTAATTTGCCAGATAAAGCCCCATAAGCCGCGTAGTAAGAGCGGTTGATACTGCTCCGAAAGTACCCGCCTTGGAGCAGGTTTTTCGCGGCGTTCCGGCATTCCAGACTCACTTCACGCCATGTCGCCATAGTACTTTCCTCCTGATTGTACCCGATGCCCTGGTTACGCTTACTTCACTGCAATTAAGCTCTCGCCTTTGAGGACTTTTGCGAGGTAGCGGCCTGTGTGGGAGGCTTTGACGAGGGCGACTTCTTCGGGGGTGCCGGCGGCTACTAGGTGGCCGCCTTCGTCGCCGCCTTCGGGGCCCATGTCGATGACCCAGTCGGCGGTTTTGATGACGTCTAGGTTGTGCTCGATAACCAGCACAGTGTTGCCGGTGTCGGCGAGGCGCTGGAGGACTTGCAGGAGCTTCTGGATGTCGGCGAAGTGGAGGCCGGTGGTGGGCTCGTCGAGGATGTAGAGAGTGCGGCCTGTCGCGCGTTTGGCAAGCTCGGTGGCGAGCTTGACACGCTGGGCTTCGCCGCCGGAGAGCTGGGTGGCGGGCTGGCCCATGCGGATGTAGTCGAGGCCGACGTCGTGAATAGTCTTGAGCTTGCGGGTGATCGCAGGTACGGCCTCGAAGAAGGCGACGGCCTGACCGACGGTCATTTCGAGGATATCGGAGATAGATTTGCCTTTGTACTTGACTTCCAAAGTCTCGCGGTTATAACGCTTGCCGTGGCAGACCTCGCAGGGGACGTAGACGTCGGGGAGGAACTGCATCTCGATCTTGATAATGCCGTCGCCTTTGCAGGCCTCGCAGCGTCCGCCTTTGACGTTGAACGAGAACCGGCCTGCCTTGTAGCCGCGCATCCGGGCATCGGCGGTCTTCGAGAACAGGTCGCGGATCATATCGAAGACGCCGGTGTAGGTCGCCGGGTTTGAGCGCGGCGTGCGCCCGATGGGGGACTGGTCGATATCGACGATCTTGTCTAGATTGACGATGCCCTTGATGGCCTCATGCGGCTCCCAGACGTGGTGGCCTTTGTTGATGGCGCTTTGAAGCCGGGGGAAAAGCGTCTCCTGAATGAGAGTGCTTTTGCCGGAGCCCGAGACGCCGGTGACGCAGACGAAGCAGCCCAATGGGATCTTGACATCGACGTTTTTGAGGTTGTGGCCGGTCGCGCCGACGATCTCTAGAAACTTGTCGCCGGGCTGACGGCGCTCGGCAGGGATGTCGATCTTGTCCCGGCCTGAGAGGAACCGGCCTGTCACGCTTTGCGGGTTCGCCATGATCTCGGCGGGGGTGCCCTGAGCGATGACATGCCCGCCGTGCTCGCCCGCACCGGGGCCGATGTCGATGATCCAGTCGGCAGCCGCCATCGTTTCTTCGTCATGCTCCACGACAATAATCGTGTTGCCGAGACCGCGCAGATGGAACAGCGTATCGATCAGCTTGGTGTTGTCCCGCTGATGCAGACCAATCGACGGCTCATCTAAGATATAGAGAACGCCGGTCAGCCCGGAGCCGATCTGCGAGGCTAACCGAATGCGCTGGGCTTCGCCGCCGGCCAGAGTCTTTGCGCCCCGGTCGAGTGTGAGATAACCCAGGCCGACGTTGAGCAAAAACCCGAGACGGGTTTTGATCTCCCGGACGATCTGCCGTCCGATGAGCTGCTGCCGGTTGGTCAGCTTCAGAGTATCGAACCAATCGAAAGATTTGCCGATGCTGAGGGCGCACAGGTCGCTGATGTTGAGGCCGCCGAGCAGCACCGACAGAGCTTCGGGCTTAAGCCGCTTGCCTTTGCAGATAGGGCAGGGCTTTTCGGACTGGAACTGGCCCAGCCACTCTTTAACGCCTTCGGATTCAGTCTCGCCCAGGCGCTTTTGCAGCATGCCGACAATGCCCGAATAGTCAGACGTGAACTGCCGGTTTCGGCCCCATTTGTTGCGGAACGTGACTGTAACATTGCCGGAAACGCCGAACATGAGGGCTTTATATTGGTCTTCCGTGAGCGTGTCGACCGCCGCTTCCGGGTCGAACTTGAACCGCTCGGCAACTCCCCGGAACAGGCCCAGCGCCCATTCGTTGGTGTTGCCGGAAGTCGCGGCGACATACGGCGCGATCGCGCCGCCTTCGACACTGAGAGTCCTGTCGGGAATGATGAGGTTCGGGTCGAACTCGGTCTTGATGCCCAGACCGTGACACTCCGGGCACGCGCCGTAGGGGGAGTTAAACGAAAACAAGCGCGGTTCGATGTCTTCAAAATTGAACGCTGAATCGGTGGCCGCGAAGCTCTCCGTGAACTCGAGCTGCTCGCCGCCTGCGACATCGACAATCACCGAGCCTTTGCCGTGCTTGACAGCCACTTCAAACGAGTCCGCCAGCCGCTTGGCGAGTGTCGATGAGGCAGTCGAGTCTGGATCGGAATGCTTGACGACGACGCGGTCCACGACAATCTCAATGCTATGCATCTTGTAGCGGCCCAGCTCGGGAATGGTGTCCGACGAGAAATCGTACACTGTACCGTCGATCCGTGCCCGTGCGAATCCTTCGGCTTTGATCTCATCGATCTCTTTTTTGTACTCGCCTTTACGCCCCCTCACAATAGGAGCCATGACCTGTATCCGTGTGCCTTCCGGCAGTTCCAGTGTCTTGTCTACCATCTGCTCGATGGTCTGCTTGGTCAGCGGCAGTCCTGTGATGGGGTCATGGGGAATGCCGACCCGGGCGAACAGCAGACGCAGATAATCGTAGATCTCGGTGACCGTGCCGACGGTCGAGCGGGGGTTGCGAGAAGTCGATTTCTGGTCAATGGACACTGCCGGGGACAGCCCTTCGATATGGTCGACATCGGGCTTGTCCATCTGTCCTAAGAACTGCCGGGCGTAGGCGGATAAAGACTCTACATACCGCCGCTGCCCCTCGGCATAGATGGTATCAAACGCCAGCGACGACTTGCCCGACCCCGAAAGCCCCGTGATGACGACCAGTTTATCGCGCGGAATATCCAGCGAGATGTCCTTAAGATTGTTCTGCCGCGCTCCCTGGATCCTAATGAAATCAGCCATATTGCCCCTGACCCTAACTCCCGTTGACAAGACAAAACGGGCCACAAAGCTGCGCCCGTTGAGAAAACATTTGTTCTGTTTAATTGTACCCCAAGCAATATTACTTGGTCAAGCAGCCAGCACGTCCGCCACCGAAACAGTCAGTCCTGGGAACACAATAGAGGAGACCGTTTGCCCCTCGTCATAGATCGCCACGCTCTGCGCTCCGTTTAGTGTCAGCGTCAGCACTTCCACAGTTCGGTCGGCAGGCCGCACGACCCAACATTCGTCCGCGCCGATGCTGATATAGTCTGCGATCTTATCCCCTAAAATGCGCTGCGTCCCGCTGTTGGAGATTACTTCAACTACTAATTCTGGCGCGACTTCCAATGGCCCGACTTCCGGGTCTCCTGCGCTCTGGGCCATCCGCGCATGGCTGACAAACAGCACGTCCGGTTGGCGCGTTTGTATCCTCGGAAAGCGTTTGATTAAAACGTCGTAGGGAGCGGATACCGAAATGCCTAGCCCAGACTTCTGCTCAAACGCATATAAGAAGCGTGCGATACAGTCAGCGATTCGCTGATGACGAAGAGATGCGCCTGACATAAAAATCCTCACTCCATTGACAATGTCGTACCGTCCCTGTACTTCCGGCTCCGCCATGTAGGCATCATACGTTTGTTCGCTTACTACCAGCGCAGTGGGCGCTTCCGTTGTCATTGCCATCGGGTTTCCTCCTGCATGATCGGGCTAAAACAATTTCTGCTTGTAGTGTACCTAAAATGATGCAAAGTGAAAGAAAAGCTTCGGAAATATACGATGCTAGGTTAATGTGTCAATCTCAGTTCATTTTGACGATTGCAATAAATTAGTATATTACTGTTAATAATATACTATACAAAAGAGATTAAAAATAGTATACTAAAGCGTATGGCAAAAGTTCTGCTAGAAGGGTGTCGGTGCGAACGGTGCGAACACGAGTGGTTGCCTCGTGATAAGAAAGAGGACCCAGTTGTTTGTCCTAAATGCAAAAGCCCTTACTGGAACAGACCGCGCAAAAATGGAAACAACTCTGTGAGTAATGAACTTAACAGAAAACATACTGGAGAAAATGCTACATGACAGTAAATGATGATAGAAGGGGAACAAGGCGTTCCCTTTTTGACTATATGGATGCGGTTGAAGAAGATGCAACCGAAAATAAGTATTGTGCCAAGATGACAATGCATAATGAAGCAGGAGTTGAGCAATTCTTTGTCTATCCACTCCTCAAAGACTTAGGCTACAAGGATAACGAAATTCGTGTAAAAGAGTCGTTGACTGAAATTGTTGTTTCGCGAGGAAGAAAAGGAGAGGCCTATAAGCCGGACTATGCACTTGTCTGTGAAGATATGCCTCGTTGGGTCCTAGATGCAAAAAGTCCAGAAGAGGATGTCAGCAAATGGTCTTATCAGGGAGCCGGCTATGCGCTTGGACTAAACAAAGAATTTCCTCCAGAACAAAACCCTTGTCAATACTTTGTGATTACGAACGGGCTTGCTTTCAATGTCTATGCTTGGGACTCTAAAAAACCAGTTATCACATTGACCTTCGCTGAGTTCATTGACGATAATCCAAACTTTCTGGCATTAAAATCTCTCTTGAATGCGAAGAGCGCTAGAACTGGCTGGAGTTCTAAAGAAAAAGCGAAGACAACCACTACCATTCTCAAAAAGCCGCGCGTAGAAGAGGTGAAGCGGGTTTTTAAGCAGTGTCACGACCTAATCTGGAAGACTGAACACTTAAATCCACAGCCCGCATTCTTTGAGTTTGTCAAAGTTATGTTCGTTAAGCTTTGGGAAGACCGGAAACTTCACGAAGATGCGGTTATTGGCCCACTACTTCGCGCAGGTCAACCCATCCCGAAAGATCGGATCGTCTTCTCTTCTGAGTGGGTTGAAAATACTCAAAAGAGTACGGGCATAGACAATCCGATTGACAAAGTGCTTTTTGAAAAACTGGCAGAAACGCTGAAGGAAGGAGTAGCACGTGGTCACAAGAAGCCTATTTTCGATGATGATGAGCGAATTCGTCTAGAGCCTGTTATGCACTTTTTTAGAACAGCAGGCAGCTATTACGGATATTGTTTATCAGCCTACTTGCTTAGCCGAACCCGAATAACGCGGGTTGCTGGCCGAAATACTCTAAATTCAGCCGCGCCAGGGGCAAATCAGACCAAACAAGCCTACAAAGTGCATAACAGGCTCTAGAGGCAGGTACTGTTGCTCAAGTCGTAGCAAAACTCGAAAACTTCGACATGTTTGGTATCGATGAAGACCTTAATGGTAGACTATTTGAAACATTCCTGAGCGCGATTATGCGCGGGCAGGCACTTGGACAATATTTTACGCCTCGGTCAGTCGCAAAATTGATCACACGCCTTGCTTCACCAAAAGCGAGTCGTAACAAGGTGGATCGTGTGCTGGATGCTTGTTGTGGAACGGGCGGCTTTTTGATTGAAGCTTTGACGGATATGCGTAATGAGATCAACGCTAACTCATCACTTACTAAGTTGGAATCCGAAAATTTGAAAATGAAGGTTGCCAATGACTCAATTTATGGAGTTGATATTGGCAAAGATCCTCCTGTTGCGCGGATCGCTAGAATTAACATGTATCTCCATGGGGATGGCGGTAGCCGCATATTCGTAGCTGATAGTCTTGATAAAGCTGCAGTTAGTGGTGCTCCGAATGACCCCCAATCAAAACGAGAACTTGAAGAGTGGCGAACTTTAGTGGAAGGTATTGCTAAGGGCAAAGCTGGCATTAAAGAGGGTGCAGTTGATGGTTTTGACATTGTTTTGAGCAACCCGCCGTTCTCATTAGACCTCTTGCGTAATTGTCAAATGGCAAGCTCAAAGTTGTAAAGCGCGGCAATCAGATTGAATCGCAGGCCAAAGCGCTTGCGCCGATTGC
>JBPBQB010000302.1:0-34424 GCA_050954545.1 Janthinobacterium lividum
GCTTCCGCCATCAGCGCCGGATCGCCGCCGAATAGCTGGACCGAGACAGGACGCTCATTGTCCGACCAGTCAAACATCCCGAATGTCTTGGCATTCTTGTAGTGGATCGCATGCGACGACAGCAGCTCCGTCACCACCAGCCCGACCCCATGCCGCTTGCACAGCAGTCGGAACGCATGAGAAGTCACACCCGCCATCGGTGCCAGCACCAACGGAGTATCAATTGTAATAGGCCCAATCTGCAAAGGCCGCAGTTTATTCGCTAAAATCGTCATAACACACTCATTATACCCGGTTACTCAAATTCGGGATTTGCTCACAAAGACGCTGAGCATAGAAGCTTTCCGGCGACTCTTGCTGTAATTGATCTTGATACTTTTGAAGCATTGGCAAATCCCCACGGCTCTGTGCGAGCATTGCCAGGTGGTACAGTCTTGACGGATGCTGCCCTTTCGTGTCAGTCAAGGACTCTAAGAACAAAGCTTCGGCTTCTTCAAGCCGGCCCTGAGACATCCGCACACGTCCCAGCACCTCATTGTATTCCTGGCGTAAATGCTGCGATACTGCTGCTACCGGCTTCAAATCAGCAAAACTCGCCTCCGCCTTATCGACTTGACCGGCGAGGAAGAGAAGCCAGGGTCGGTCGACCATAAGCCAAATATTGCCCGACGAAACTGGCTGGATCACCATTCCTGCTTCACAATGGAACAAAGCCTCGTCGAAGCGCGAGAGTTCTGCCAGAGAAAGCGCGGCACAGCGGTGCGCTTCCGCTGTCGAGGTATCTGGGATTTGGACTGGGCCTGCGAGTGCCTGATGGGAAAACAATAATGCTTCGTCAAACCGGCCTAGAACATACAGGCACCCAGCAGCATGGGCATAATACTGTGTGGTCAGCGTGGGTGGCTTTAAATGAAGACGCACTGCCTGTCCATACTGCTCCAAAGCCTCTTGGTAGCGGCCTTCTTTTTGCAGGCACCACGCCCTGATATCCAGGCAGAGGGCGTAGTAAAAGCTGACTGTCGCCCGGTCAAGGCTATCGCTGGCGGTGGCTGCCCCTACATCCGCGAAGCTGAACGATGCTGTGGAGTCGCCTCGGCTCCAAGCTAGGTAAGCAGCTCGCACTATGCACTCCAATCGCTGTTCACGTATTGGATGACGGATTCCGCACCACCCGGCGAATCGTTCCGCCTGTATCCTGAGATGACAAGATTCTAAGCCGACGACTCCCCAAGTTGGCATAAGTAGTGTCATAAAGAGATATGTGATGAAAAAATTGATGCCTGCCAAAAGGCCGATGCTATACTTATTTATATCTTGTAAGGGAATAAAATGGAGCTGAAGAGGAATAAAAGAGATGAAGATGCACAGGCCGATGAAGACTGCGAGAACTTCTAGACCAGTGGCCTGGGCTCGGGGAATACGTGTCATAGCCTATTCTACCCGACCATCCTACTTTCTTTATGTCGGTCTGGTGTCCGCTGACCGATCACGAGGGCTAATGCAGCCAGCACAAGCACACCGCCGAATATCTGCGTTAGGGTCAATGCCTGCTCCAGCAAGTACCAGGCGAGTACAGCGGCGATCACGGGTTCGAGCAAGATAGAGAACGCGACGCGGGACGACGAAAAATGGCGCAGCGACCAATTCAAAAGCGTGTGGCCGAAGATTTGCGGCCCCAAAGTCATACCGAGCAGCGCCCGCCAGACACTTGACGAGTAGGCGAGTGTCACGCCGCCGCGTGCGAGAAGGAGCACCCAGAGACCAGCGGCGGCGACGGAATAGGCGACTGTTACCTGACGCTGAGAAGAAATCGTCTCATGCAGGTCCTCAACGCACAATAAATAGCTGCCGAACAGCAGCCCGGCGCTGAGGCCGAAGATGTCGCCGAGAAACGTAGCATGAGTTGCAGTCTGAATAGAAGTCTGTGTCACCAGCCAGAGCCCAAACCCTGCGACTGCCAGCGCGGCAAGGTCACGCGCCGATGGGCGGCGTCTTCCCAATATAAAGCTGCCGAGGGTAGTCCAGAGGGGGGTGGTGCAGGCAAGCAGCGTCGCGCGGGCGACGGAAGTCCGGTCGAGAGCCGCAAACCAGGTGACAAAATGCGCGGCCAGGCAGAGACCCGCCAGGGCAAGGCGCCAACGGATTGCAGGAGAAATCGGGCTGGTATGACTTTCACCGCGACGAAAGGCAGATAAGCCGATGAAGAAAACCGCTGCCAGCCCAAGACGCCAGGCGGCAATCGCCAGCGGGGTTGCTCCTGTCAGTGCCTGATGCGCGAATAGGCCCGCCGTGCTGACCAAAAAGACTGCCAGCAGCAGAATGAGTCTTGTCAATCTAAGTGCCCTGAAGAGACCGGTCGAAGAGCAGACGCAGACCGTCCAGTGTCAGGTTTGGTTCCAAATGCGTGATGCTGGCACTCGCCGCTGCCAGCAGCTCAGATGCATAGCCGCCGGTCGCGATTACCGGGCAGTCCGGGGCAGCCATTTCCTCTCGAAATCGCGCGATCAATCCATCGACCAATGACAGTGTGCCGAGAACGATTCCCGATTGCAGAGCGTGAATCGTATTGCCGCCGATAGCCCGAGGCGGAGGGGCAAGCTCGACACGCGGGATCTTGGCGGCTTTGGCGAACAGAGTTTCGAGAGAAAGGCCAATACCGAGGCAGATCGCCCCTCCAAGATAGAGGGGGAGAGCATTTGGGGAAACAGGAGCCGCAATCGCATTGAACGTCGTCGCCGAGCCGAAGTCAAGCACGATGCACGGAGCGCCGTATTTGTGGACCGCCGCGACGGCGTCCACCAGCCGGTCTGTGCCGACATCGCCCGGCGGCGAGTAGCCGATTTCCAGTCCGAGATCGATTTTTGCCGTCACTTCCAGCGGTTCCAGCCCAAAAGTCTGCTGGGCCAGACGCCGCAGGGCAGGGGTCGCGCCGGGGACGACACTGGCAAGAGCGATGCCGGAAACGTCTGTCATCGCGAGGCTACTCTGGGCGAACAGCGAACCGAGAAACGCCGCGTATTCATCGCGTGTGCGGCCCGTTTCCGTGCGGATACGCCAGTGCGTTAAGAGAACCGCACCGTCGAAGACACCGAATGTCACGTTGCTGTTGCCCGCATCAATCACCAGAAGCATGGGCTATTATAGCACAAAGCAGCGCCGCTCCCCCTGTCTAGGAAAGAGCAGCGCTAAGGTGACATCAAGCCGCAGTGCCTGCGGACTTTGCTTTCTTTTTTCGGAGCGCCATCGCGCCAAGCCCAAGCGCCAGCAGTACGCCGAACGAAACTGTTGTCGAGGCTTCCGGAACTGGGGCAGCTCCGAGAGCCGGCGTTCCATCCTGTGAAGTGATCGAAACACCAGGCATCGTGCTCATAAGGATCGGTTGGCCGGAAGGATTAAACTGAATATCAAAAAGAGAGAGGTCTGTCTGGCCGGACTTCTGCAAAGTCAGCGAGAAATCGCTTGGGTCCGTGCCGGGCGGGTCGGTATAGCTGAGGTTTAAGCCGAAGGTGCTGCCCCATTTGGATACCGGCAGCGAGAACCCGTTCTGCGAATCGGTATTATAGATTGTCACGCTTTCGTCAGAGTAATTGAAGGTCGTATCACCAAATCTAGAAATGCCGAATGGGTTGACCTGCCAGCCGCTGGAATAAGTCAGGTTGCCGCCTGTAATGCTGGCCTGGGCGGGGTTGGCGCCGTCTGGATCAAACTCGAACCGTATGTCTCCGTTTCCCGGCCCAATGAAGCTGGCGGGAGTGACAAATGTGACCTGGTAATTGTAGGTGGTATTCCCCGCCTGGGCAGGCCGCCCTCCGCTCAAGCTGATCAAAGCAGCGGCGCCAAGTCCGAGGCAAATAAATCGAGAAGAAATCATGACTGTGTTACCTTTCTAAAAATCTGAAGACTGATCGTGAACGAAATACTCTTAGATAATACAAAGCCAGCGTAAACATAACGTAAAACGCATTTGTACGCTGGCTTTCAGAGAGAGAACGAAAGCGTCGGCAGAGGGTGAGTCCGTCAAATAAAATCAAAAAACTGGTAATTATGACAGGCAATCAGCGTTTCTCCGACTGAATGTATGTCGGCTTTCGGGTACAATTAGATGTCGTTTATCTTCTGGCTCGGAACAATGTTGTATACCTATGGATACTCCGTGGCGAATTGAACTGCTGGGTCACCTCTGCGCCCAGCAAGGTGATCTAGTCGTGATGCGTTTCCGCACACAAAAAACAGCCTTGCTACTGGCCCGGCTGGCCCTCTTCCCGCAGCGGGACCACCCGCGCGAGGAGCTGGCCGACCTGCTCTGGCCGGATGCTTCTTTGGAAGCTGCTCGGAACAACCTCAAGCAAAGCCTCGCGACCTTGCGCCGTCTGATTGAGCCGCCGGGAATGCCCACAGGCAGCATACTGATCGCGACCCGAACAGCCATCCGCCTTAATCCGGCGGCTTGTATCACGGACGTTTTTGAGTTCAAGCAGGCAATCGCCGCTGGTCTGCGGACTTATGGCACGTCTGGTGGCGTCAATCTTCTTCGGCAGGCAATCGCTCTCTACCAGGGCGAGCTGCTGCCTGGATTTTATGACGATTGGATCCTTGAAGAACGTGATCTGCTGGAATGTTTGTTAAGGGAAGCACAGGCGGCGCTGGCAGATGTCACAGCGGGCTCGGGTGTCGGCACCCTGCGCCGCGAAATAGAACCGGCAGCGGAGCCTCAGACCGCGACACTGCTGCCTGCGCTTCGGCTGCCCCTGCAATTTACACGTTTTTTTGGTCGGGATCAGGAACAAGCAGAGATTGTCCGGTGCCTACAAGACATACAGGTGCGTCTGCTGACTTTGACCGGGTCGGGCGGGGCGGGCAAGACACGTCTTTCTCTCGAAGTTGCCCGCCATCTAGCGGCATCTTACGGCAACCGCGTGTATTTCGCGCCGCTTGCCGACTTCACAGACCCTGCCTTTATTTTTGGAGGCGTGGCAGATGCGCTGCACCTGCCCCGAGCCTCGCAAAACGGGCTGCTGGACCAGATCGTTGCTGCGCTGTCGGGTGCGCCCGCTCTTCTCGTCCTGGATAACCTGGAGCAGTTTGGAGCTTCGGCAGGCCCGGCGGTGCTGACACTTCTCACCCGCCTGCCTGTGCTGACAATCCTTGCCACATCCCGGCAGCGCCTGTATGTGGCCGGGGAACAGGAATTTCCGGTCGCCCCCCTGCTGGTTCCTTTCGCCGGTAACGGAGACCGATTGCCTTCTCTGGACGTCCTTTGCCAATCTCCCGGTGTCCAGGTTTTTGTTGACCGGGCCCAGATGGCACGTCCCGACTTCCAACTTACGGCTCGGAATGCTGAGGCTGTCGTGGAAGTCTGCCGCCTCGTCGAAGGTCTGCCCCTTGCTCTGGAGCTTGCTGCGGCCTGGGCGCAGGTCCTCACCCCGGCCCAGATGCGAGACCGTCTTCAGGAGCGATTTTCGTTTCTCGTTTCTCGCACGAAAAACGTCTTGGACCGGCATCAGACACTCTGGGTTGCCATTGAGTGGAGCTGCCGCCTGCTGCCGCCTGCTGCCGCCGTCTCTAGCCGAGTTCTGGCAGGGTCTCTCCATATTTCGAGGTGGTTTCACGGCGGAGGCCGCTGCCGAAGTCTGTGCAGAGCCGCAGGCCCTCGATTGTTTGGGACAACTGCGGGCACGGTCCCTGGTTACAGTCGATGTGCAGGGCGATACTGTCCGGTTCCGGCTGCTGGAAATGCTTCGCGAGTTCGGCGAAGCGCAGATGACTGAGGCGCAAAACTTGACTCTCACTCAGCGCCACGCCGCTTACTTTCTGCATCTGGCCGAACACGCTGAGCCTCACCTCACGGGCCCGGAGCAGGCGAGGTGGCTGCACTGTCTGGCGGACGAGCAGGATAATCTGCGCTTGGTCCTGCGAGGCAGTGGCAGTTCAAGTCAAGATTCCGAGCTGCGCCTGCGCCTGGCTGCGGCATTGTGGCGGTTATGGTCTATCCGTGGCCCGCTGGATGAAGGCCGACAATTCCTGGAACGTATGCTCGAGAATGCCGGCGCGTTAGAAAACACTGCCGTCGCGGCACGCGCCCTCAATGGACTGGCTGTGCTGACCCGCCGGCAGGGGGACCTGGAAGCAGCCGAGGCTGTCCAGTACCGCTGTTTAGCTCTCTGGCGCATCCTGCAGGATACGCGCGGCATCGCTTCCTGCCTCAACAACCTTGGCACTTTGACAACGATGAAAGGCGATTTCCTCGCTGCCCAATATCTGCTTGAAGAAAGCCTTGCGTTATGGCGGGAGATTGCACAGCCGCTGAGTATCGCCCAGACATTGAACAATCTTGGATACCTGGCAAAAGAACAGGGAAAGCCGCAGAAAGCCCGGCAAATCTGCATAGAAAGCTTGGGAATATTCCGGCATCTGAATAATCCGCAAGGTAAAACGCTGTCCCTTTCAATTCTCTCGGCGACGGCTGTCTCGATGAAAGATTATGAAACGGCTCTGCCCTTTTGCCGCGAAGTTCTAGAAATCGCATCCTTGCTCAACGATTCCCAGACTATTGTGACTTGCCTTCAGACGCTGGCCGAAATGCGGTTCTATCGCGGCAGCCCCCTGGAAGCCGCAAAGCTGCTCGGCTGTGCCGGCCATCTCCGTGCCCAAATCGGTTCGTTCCAAGATAGGCGTGCCCAGATCGAGGTAGCCCAATTGACCGAAACCGTCAGGATCACGCTGCCGCCTGCTGAGTTCACCTCTGCCTGGGCTGCCGGAAACGTGCTGACTCTGAAAGAAGCCGTTGCCTTCGCGTTCAGCAATCTAACTCGCACACAGTGATGTAAAAGTGATGTAAAAGTGATGTAAACAGGATTTCGAGCCTCAAGTCGAGAACAAGGCACCATGAAAAACATTACCCGAGTTCTTCCGGCCATTGCCGGCCTTGCTCTACTTGTCTGTCTAACCCCTCGGGCTTCTGCCTGGAACGGCACGGGACACATGACTGTCGCGGATATTGCTTACGACAACCTCACCCCGAATACAAAAAAAGCGGTGAATAAGCTGCTGATGAAACAGCGTGACTATGCACTCTGGATGACTGAGATGCCGGCGGGCTACACGGATAAAGCCCGCTTTGCATTTATGAAAGCGGCGACCTGGCCGGACGACATCCGAAAGACGCCGGATGACAGACCGATCTGGCACTATATCGATTTGCCGGTGATCGCACCTGGCTATACTCCTGACCCGGCGGCAATAATTCCCGTGACACCCAACGCGGAAACCCAGATAGTCTCGGAAACAGCGCTTATGACCTCAAAGACTGCCACAGACCAGGAACGGGCTGTTGCGCTTTGCTGGGTCGAGCATCTGGTCGGTGACATCCACCAGCCCCTGCACGATTCGTCTTTATTTTCAGCCCAGTTCCCGAAAGGAGACAAAGGTGGCAATGACGAATCTCTGGCCTCAGGCGCAGTCGATAATGACCCATTAGAATCAGCAGCCCATCCGCACCGGCTTCATGCGCTCTGGGATGATCTGCTGGGCGCAACCTATGATCCATCCGAAATCCAGAGGATCGCAGCCACTCTGGAAACCCCCGCGTATGCCCGCCGATCTTTCCCGCAGATTATCTCCCACAAAGCTGTGCATGAATGGATTGAGGAAGGCAATGCGCTGGCCCAGCGCTATGTCTACCTGAACGAGACCCTGCCGATGACTGCCACCGGCGATCAAAAAGCGGAAGTCACACTGCCGCCCGGCTACCTTTCCACAGCGCATCAGGTCGCGGACCAGCAAATCGCCCTGGCCGGCTATCGTTTGGCAGACGCGCTGAATGCTCAGAAGTTTCCATAGGTCCCGAAAAACCAAAAGCCGCCGGTCTTGATAAAGACCGGCGGCTTTTGCTGTTTATCTGAAATGTTTGTCTGTTAGGGATTTGTGTCCCGGCTAAACATTTCCGTGACCCAGAATTCCCCTCTGGCATTGCGGTAAACTCCCAGGCCGATTTTCGTGAAACGCTTCTCCAAAATGTTGGCACGATGCCCTGGGCTTGCCATCAGCGCCCGGTGGGCGTAATCGACATTGTAGATGTCGTTGAACACGCTGCAATAATAGATATTCTCGCCGACCAGAAGATATTCCGGCTGAGACTCGCCCATTTCTTTGAGAGAGCTTAAATACCGATCCATCGGCGATGACATGCCGGGGGTCGGCGAGTGATGATCAAAGTAATTTTGGGTACACATCTCTTCGGAATGCGCCCGGGCGGTCTGTGTCAGCATCGGGTCGAGAGTTAGCGCGTTCAGCCCGCGCTGGGTGCGCTCGGCATTGATCATTCCGACAAAAGCTTCTTCTTCGGCTGCTGTTTCCTCCTGCGGCGTGAGCTGCGGTGTCGGGTTTGGCTCCTCCCAGCTCAGACGGGCATGAGCGAGATGCTGCGGACGAGGCACAGACGCCATTAAAATCGGAGCGGGCAGACTGTTAGCAGTCAAAATATTGGCAGCAGCAGTCGGAGGACTGACTGCGGTGTGCGGCATAAAGTTTGTGGTGGCCCAGAAAAAACCGGCCAGCAAGATGGACTTGAACATCTCGGCGGTGACCTTTCAGATCGTATTTGCGCGAGCAATTTGCTGAGAACTTGTGATAGTTTTATCTTCGGTGGAATGGCGACGTTCAACAGGGGGAAAGATGCAGAACAGGGATAATCCGGTATCTTTGCCATCAGTATCAGCCGCCGCAAGTGAGAGGTGTTGGCATTGACAAAGCGGCGTTCTTGCAGGTAAAATATATCCGACAAAACCAGTCGGTTTTAGTGATTTTATGAAATTTTTGCCTGTTAGAATTGCGAGGAACGAGAATGAGTGCAGCAACAGATACGATTGAAGAGTTTGCGAGCAAAGAATATAAATATGGGTTCGTCAGCGAGATCGAAAGTGATACGATTCCCGTTGGCCTGAGCGAAGAAGTCATCCGGACAATCTCGTCAAAGAAGAACGAGCCGGAATGGCTGCTGGAATTTCGCCTGAAGGCCTATCGCCTCTGGCTGACCATGACTGATCCGCTCTGGCACAATGTCAGCGTCACTCCAGTTGATTACCAGAAGATCGCCTACTTCTCCGCGCCGAAGCCGAAGAAGGTCCTGAACAGCCTGGACGAAGTCGATCCCGAGATGCTGGAAATGTTCGGCAAGCTGGGCATCTCTCTGGCTGAGCAGAAGCGTCTCTCAAATGTCGCAGTCGACGCCGTCTTTGACAGCGTTTCCGTCACTACTACATTCAAGGGCGAACTGTCCCGTCAAGGCATCATCTTCTGCTCGTTTTCCGAAGCCGTGCAGGACCATCCTGAGCTGGTGCGGGAATATCTAGGTTCGGTTATCCCATACTCAGATAACTTCTACGCGACCCTGAACTCGGCAGTCTTCACCGACGGCTCGTTCTGCTACATCCCAAAGGGCGTCCGCTGCCCGATGGAGCTGAGCACGTATTTCCGTATCAACGCTGCAAACACCGGTCAGTTTGAGCGGACTCTGATTATTTGCGATGAAGGTGGTTATGTCAGCTACTTGGAAGGCTGCACCGCGCCGATGCGCGATGAGAACCAGCTTCATGCGGCCTGCGTCGAGCTTGTCGCCATGAAAGACGCCACCATCAAGTATTCGACGGTCCAGAACTGGTATCCCGGCGACAAAGACGGCAAGGGCGGCATCTACAACTTCGTGACCAAGCGCGGCATCTGCAAAGGCGACAACGCTAAGATTTCGTGGACACAGGTCGAGACCGGATCGGCGATCACGTGGAAGTACCCGTCATGCATTCTGCAGGGCGACAACTCCGTCGGCGAGTTCTATTCGGTGGCGCTGACCAACAACAAGCAGCAGGCGGACACCGGCACCAAGATGATCCATCTCGGCAAAAACACGCGCTCGACGATTGTCTCCAAGGGAATCTCGGCAGGCCGGGGTCAGAACACGTATCGCGGCCTTGTCAAGATAAATCCCGGCGCGGACAACGCCCGCAACTATTCCCAGTGCGACTCGCTTCTCTTGGGCGACCGCTGCGGAGCGCACACGTTCCCGTACATCGAAGTCAAGAACCCGACTGCTACTGTCGAGCATGAAGCCTCGACCTCGAAGATCGGCGAAGACCAGATCTTCTACTGCAACCAGCGCGGCATCTCCACCGAAGACGCAGTCTCCATGATCGTCAACGGCTTCTGCAAAGAAGTCTTCCGTGAGCTGCCCATGGAATTCGCCGTCGAAGCCCAAAAGCTGCTCGGCGTCAGCCTCGAAGGCAGTGTTGGTTAAGAGAGAATAATAAGATGCCGTATCCCGAACAGTCAGAATTGATGCGAGATTTGGTGTTAAACGACCATACTGTCATTGAAGAGACACCGCTGATCCTCGCGATTTACTTCAAATCGCGGCGTGTTCCTGTCGAAGAATGTTTGTTTGAGGTGCTGCATCGTTTTGGTCTTGATGAAGTCAGCGAAGAGCGTTCGATCTTCCAAATCCAATTTGGCCGGACACCGAATTTTCCGTTGCCGGAAGGTGACCGGCTGCGTCTCTTCCTGACCAATTCTGTTGAAATGAACTATGCAATTGCAAACAGTTGGCCGGAAGTTGTTGATCTCTGTGAGTCGATAAATTCTGAACAGTTTGAGGAAATTTATCGCAATCCTAACGACCCTGACGCCGCCAGGATATGGGATGATTTGACTAAGTTCGCACACGCTCTCGCACGAAACGCTGTGCCTGTATGAAGCAGTCAGCCGCTTGGATCGTTCAGGTCGAGTCAGATTTTGCTGTAGCAGAAATGCTATTTCGAAGAAATGATGCAACGACCTATTGCCAGGCTATCGCCAAATATCAACAAACTGTGGAAAAGTCCGTCAAAGCGATGGTTGCCGTAGTAAACGACTTGGGCAGCGATTTGACTATTACAGCTTCACATCTTCCGACCAATGAGATAGATGGTTTGCTGCGTCTGAGGCGAGTAATAGACAATGTTTCGGTAGATCGATTGACTCGGATTTTCAAGATGCATCGAGGGCCCATCGAAAACTTGTGCAAATTCGCACCAAGATGGCCGGAAGATGGGGAAACTTTTGCTAGAAATACTGAGTATCCTTTTCTCATCACAGGTACATGGACTGCGCCTGCGGCAGATGGATCGTTTACCTTGCAAGAAGCGACTGAGGCACAATCAACAGCGAAAGCATTTCACAAAGCTGCTATCGACTTTGTGAGTTCGGTTAAGTTTGGTCGCCTCTAATTCTGTAAAAGAGGAAACCCTATGGCAACAGAATATAGCATTGAGAATGCTCGGATTGCTGTGCCGCATTTAATAGAGTGTGCCAGGAACAAACAGACAATCACTTACGGTGAGCTTACTGCCAAAATTGGCCGTCATCACCGGGCAGCACCGCACCTATTGGAATATCTGCTGAGAGTATGTCACAAATTGGAGATACCAACCATAGGTACATTGGTAGTCAGTAAAACAACCGGACTGCCTGGCGATGGCTTTATTCTAGACCAAAAAACCAAAAAGTTGGAATTTGGCAGTAACGAATATCAACGACAAGTAAAAGCCGAGCAAAACAAAGTTTACGCCCATAAAAACTGGGATACTCTCAAAGACGAATTTGGATTAGATTAGAGGAAATAAATAGATGGCATTGTTGGAAGTTACAGATTTACACGCGCGGGTCGCGGAAAAAGAGATCCTAAAGGGCATTAACCTGACGGTTAACGCTGGAGAAGTCCACGCGATCATGGGGCCGAACGGCTCCGGGAAAAGCACACTCGCGGGCGTCCTGTCCGGGCGCGACGCTTACGAAGTTACGGGCGGTGAAGTGCTGTTCCAGGGCAAAGACCTGCTGGAACTGGAGCCGGAAGAACGGGCGCAGGAAGGCCTCTTCTTGGCGTTTCAGTATCCCGTCGAGATTCCAGGTGTCAACAACACCTATTTTCTCAAGGCAGCCCTGAACTCGATCCGGCGCTACCGTGGTGAGGAAGAATTGGATGCAGCTCAGTTCCTGAAGCTGGTCCGGCAGAAGATGAATGTCCTGCACATCGACCCGAGCCTGCTGAACCGGCCCGTCAACGAAGGCTTCTCGGGCGGCGAAAAGAAGCGCAATGAGATCTTCCAGATGGCAGTTCTCGACCCCAAGCTTGCGATCTTAGACGAGACCGACTCAGGGCTTGACATCGATGCGCTCAAAGTCGTCGCCGACGGCGTCAATGCCCTGCGAAGCCCGGAGCGGGCTGTGATCGTCGTCACGCATTATCAGCGGCTGCTGAACTATATCGTCCCCGATTTTGTTCATGTCTTGTCCGGCGGCAAGATAGTCAAGTCCGGTGGCAAAGAGCTTGCGCTTGAGCTGGAAGCCCAGGGATACGGCTGGCTGGAAGAGAAAGAATTGGTCGCAGCGTGATAACAGGAACTATGACAACTGAGAACAGCTACCTGCGCGATTTTACCGGCACGGACAACGGCAGCAATGCTGATGGCCCGGAGTGGCTGGTCAATCTGCGTCAGTCGGCAGCGGTTCGCTTTGGCGAAGTCGGTTTTCCGACCCGGCGCGACGAAGAATGGCGCTTTACGAATATCTCGCCGATTGCCGAGACCCCATTCGCACTGGCTACCAAAACTCAGAGCGAGATGACATCTGATACGCTCAACGCTTACACCTATGAGGGTATGGGCGGCACACAGCTTGTCTTTGTCAACGGCCATTTCCAGGCGGACCTATCAAGCAAAGACTTTCCCGCTGGCGTCACAGTCAGCACATTGGCAGAAGCTATGGAGTCGCACCCGGCGCGGGTCGAAGCGCATTTAGGCCGCTACGCCAAGTTCACGACCCAGGCGTTTGTCGCGCTGAACACAGCGGCTCTGGAAGACGGCGCGTTTATTCATCTGAACCGCAGCGCGGTCATAGAGGAGCCGATCCATCTGCTCTTTATCTCGACTCCGCATGGCGGACCGACGGTTTCGCACCCTCGCACATTGATTATTGCGGAAACGAACTCCCAGGCAACGATTGTCGAGAGCTACTCAGGCACTGCTGACAGCGTCTATTTCACCAACGCTGTTACTGAAGTTGTTGCTGACGAGAACTCTGTCATTGACCACTACAAAGTCCAGCGCGAAAGCAAAAAAGCGTATCATGTCGCGACTATGCAGCTTCAATTGGCGCGAAGCACGAATTTTTCGTCCCATTCGGTCGGCTTGGGCGGCCTCTTAGTACGCAACGATGCGAATGCTTACTTAGGCGGCGAAGGTATCGAATGTACGCTGAACGGCGTTTATCTCGGCAACGATAAGCAATTGATCGATAACCACACGGAAATCGATCATGCGATGCCGCACTGCAACAGCCACGAGATCTACAAAGGTATCTTAGATGGTCAGTCACGCGGCGTCTTTAATGGCAAGATCTTCGTTCGCGAGGATGCTCAAAAAACCGATGCCAAGCAGACCAATCAGACGCTTTTGCTGTCGCCCACAGCTCAGATCGACACCAAGCCGCAGCTAGAGATCTTTGCAGACGATGTCAAGTGTACCCATGGCGCGACCATCGGACAGCTCTCCGACGAAGCCATGTTCTATCTACGCGCCCGCGGCATCTCGAAAGACAACGCCCGCGCCCTGCTGACCTACGCCTTTGCCAGCGACATTGTCAGCCGCATCAAAGTAGACGCCATCCGTGCCCAGCTAGACCAGGTCCTGCTGGCCGACCGTGCGCTTCAAGGGATTGCGTTATAAGCAAGAAACGCTTTATAACAGAGATTGTCGGGCCAAACGCCGAAAACCGCTTGTTGCTGTGCCGCTGCGCGAACCATCGGGCATCGGTATTATTGACCGCGTTTTTGGCCCAATCTATGGTCTGGCGTGCTGGAATCTTCGGCCAGGCTACGGATGCAGCCTGACGTTCGAGTTTGGGAAGCCGCGCTTGGTGATGTGGAGCCCACGAGAACCAGTCAGTGCCGACCCGAATCGGCATCGATCTTACAGATATCGCCGGCAAGTAGAACCACGTGGGCGCTTCCATCTGTGGCTTCGCGGATGTAATTGGAAGGCTTATTCAAACAGCGAATGGTCAGGAGCCAGCGACACAAAGTTGAGTATGGGGCTGGCTGCTGAGACGCTCGAAGGTCAAAGGCTCGTGCGAGTTTCCTATAATCAAGAGCGCATATCTACTACGTTCGAGTTTGACCTAGGCGGATCGCTCGTTGCGGAACCTGATGAATATGAGCAGGACGCCCCTCCTGATGTGTGGTCTCTCTTCGAACGTAACGGCAAAGTGCTGACGTTTCGCGCGGATGGCATGTACAGCTATCAGCCTGGGAACACGCCCCCTGAACACGAGCGTTATACCTTGCTTCGCTTTTAGATAGAGACAATTACCATGAACGCTTTATATGACGTGGAAAAAGTTCGCTCAGATTTTCCGATCCTGCACCGGGAAGTCAACGGCAAGCCTCTTGTCTATTTGGATAATGCTGCCACAACGCAGAAGCCGCAGGTGGTGATTGATGCGATTACGGAATACTACCGTGATTACAACTCAAATATCCATCGATCGTCACACTTGCTGGCGGAGCTTGCGACCCGGGGGTACGAAGGCGCACGGGTCAAGATCAAGAACTTCCTGAATGCGGCGGAGTCCCATGAGATCATCTTCACGCGAAACGCGACCGAAGGGGTCAATCTGGTCGCGCAGACCTGGGGGCGGCAGAATATCAAAGAGGGCGACGAGATATTGATCTCGACGATGGAGCACCACTGCAACATCGTCCCCTGGCAGATGCTTTGCGCCGAGAAGGGGGCGCGGCTGCGCGTGATCCCAATCAACGACGCCGGCGAGCTTTTAATAGACGACTACGCACAGCTTCTCAGCGAACGAACCAAGTTCGTCGGCATCTGTCATATGTCTAATGCACTGGGCACGATCAACCCGGTCAAAGAGGTAATTGCCCTGGCTCATGCTCAGGGCGTTCCGGTGCTGGTGGATGCCGCACAGTCGGCGTATCATCTGCCGGTTGATGTTCAGGAACTCGACTGTGACTTTCTGGTGTTCTCAGGACATAAGCTCTACGGCCCGACCGGGATCGGCGTCCTGTACGGAAAGCGCTCATTCTTAGAAGCGATGCCGCCCTGGCAGGGTGGGGGCGATATGATCGCGACGGTTTCGTTCACCGAAGGCACGACTTATAACGAGATCCCGTATAAGTTCGAGGCCGGGACTCCGCATATCGAAGGGGCAATCGGCCTGGGCGTCGCGGTCGACTACTTGACCGAACTCGGAATGGATAAGATCGCAGCACGTGAGCATGAGCTGACAGCCTATGGGACCGAAGTCTTATCAAATGTGCCTGATTTGCGGATGATCGGCACGGCCCAGAACAAAGCCAGTGTCTTTTCGTTCATCATGGGCGATATTCACCCGTATGACATCGGCTCTTTGCTGGATGAACAGGGTATCGCGATCCGCACCGGTCAGCACTGCGCTCATCCTGTCTTGCAGCGGATGGGCGTTTCCGCGACTGCCCGCGCTTCTTTAGCTTTGTACAACACGCGCGAAGAGATCGATGCCCTGGTGACTGGCCTCGGCAAAGTAAGAAAGATGTTCGGAGCATGACGATAGACGAAGCGCAGGATGAGATTGTCGAAGAGTTTGAGCTGTTCGGCGACGACGGCGACATGCGGAACTCTTATATCATTGATTTAGGCCGCAAGCTGAAGCCGATGCCGGACGAATATCACACGGACGAGTATATTGTCAAAGGCTGCCAGGCGCTCGTCTGGGTGCATACTGACAAGCGCGAAGACCATCTTTACTTCGATGCCGACAGCAACGCCGCCATTCCGAAGGGCCTGATTGCCCTCGCCGTGCGGCTGTACTCAGGACGAACACCGCAGGAGATCGCTCAGACCCCGCCGGACTTTATTGAACGGATTGGAATGAGCAAGCATATCTCGTCGTCGCGCTCTAACGGTCTGCTCTCGGTTATCGGACGAATGAAACAGGAAGCGGCGCAGGCTCTGGCCGCGCCAAATGAGAACTAACCCCATGCCAACTGTCGAAAATAAAGTGTATCCCCTTGTGATCGAAGCCGAAGTCATGGAAGCCCTGCGGGAAGTCTATGACCCGGAGATCCCTGTCAATATCTACGATTTAGGCTTGATCTATGATGTCCACGTCGACGAGTTCGGCGTCGTCGACATCGAGATGACCCTGACATCACCTGCCTGCCCGGTCGCCGGTATCCTGCCCGGCGAAGTCGAGCAAAAAGTGCGCCAGGTCCCCGGCGTCGCCGACGTCAGCGTCGAGCTGGTCTGGGAACCCGCCTGGAGCATGGATCGCATGTCCGAAGAAGCCAAGCTGGAACTCGGTTTTTTCTGAAAGAGAGCAAACAATGAGCGCTACCGCTGTATTAGAACCTATTACCGAGACTGCCCAGCAGCCCGTTATCTTGACCCCTTCTGCTGTCGCTCAGGTGCGCCACCTAATCGCCAAAAAGGGAGACGACACGCTTAAACTTCGTGTCGGTGTCAAAGGCGGCGGCTGCTCCGGCCTGTCCTATATTTTGGGCCTGGAAGAAGCCCCACGCCCGACCGACACTGTCTACGAAGTCGATGGCCTGACCGTCATGGTCGATCCCAAGAGTGCCCAATTCATCACCGGCATGACCTTGGATTACAGCACCGCGAACCTGCTGGAAGGTGGCTGGAAGTATCTGAACCCCAACGTCCAGAAAAGTTGCGGCTGCGGAACATCGTTCACGCCTAAGTAGCGAAAGTCAAGTAAGACGCCCTGCCTTATGTAAGGCAGGGCGTTTTTATGGGTAAGCTTTCGGACCGTGCGTTTCAACGCATGGTCTGATTCCCTTCATTTCCCTCTCTTACGCTGCCGCTTTCTCTCTTCGGTGGCTTCGCAGTTGACTTATCCCGACCCAAATTAAGCCCGGCATTGCACATAAAACAGCAGTGACCCATTCCCATTTGTTCAAAACTTGAGAGTAGTTGGGTAACCGGTGGAAATGGTCATAACTGTGGACGTATGAACCGGCCATGTCTCCGCCGAAAAGCGCGGCGTACACAAGCAATAAAGTAGAAAAATAACCAATGCCCCCAATCGCTGATGATATTTGATTCCCCCATGCTGCCATAGTACCTCGCTCTCAACCACTGCTATTCGATGACACCCACTTTTCAGGTATACTAAGAGTGAAATGATACCCATTCGTCTTGAACTTAAGAACTTTATGTCGTATGGCTCGGATGTCCCGGCAATCGACTTTTCGGGCATGCATACCCTCTGCCTCTCCGGCGAAAACGGACACGGGAAAAGCGCTCTGCTGGACGCCATCACCTGGTCACTCTGGGGCGAAAGCCGGGCAGGCAAGAACAAGCATGACGAGCTAGTCCGCATCGGCGCGGATGAAATGAGTGTCCATTTTACATTTGAAATGACCGGACAGCGATACCGGGTGGTCCGAAAGCGCTCCAAAAAGGCAGGCGGTAATCTCTGGCAATTGCAGGGGGAGACACCGGACCAGGGGCTTGGCATCGGGTGGCATCCTCTGACAGGCAACACGGACCGTGAGACGGAAGTGGCTGTGCAGAAGCTGCTTCGTATGTCTTATGACACGTTCCTGAACTCCGCCTATCTGCGTCAGGGACAGGCCGATCAATTTGTCAAACAGACGCCGGGGAAGCGCAAAGAGATACTGGCGGATATTCTCGATCTGTCGCGCTATGATCAGCTTGAAGCCAAAGCGCGTGAGCGTTCCAAAGCAGCCGGGGCAGAGGCCACGGATTTGGAGCGGGACATCAGCGGCATCGATGCTGAGTTAAGCGCCGAACCAGAGCTGTTACGGCAGCTTGCTGAGCTGCGAACCCGGCAGGAGCAGCTTCAGATACGCCGCGATGAATTGCATCTGGAATGGGTCGCGATTAAAGAGCGCCAAACCCAGATGAAAAGCCAGGCTGAGTTCGCCGCGACACTGACGGCTCAGATCGCTGAGTGGGACAAGGAAGTACGGGAAGTGTCTGAGGAGCTTGCCGGGCATAAGGCGTCGGCAGACACTGCCCGCGCACTGCTGTTGCGCCGGGACGAGATCAGCCGGAACTACGAAAACCTTGCCGTGGCACGGGTGCGTTTTACAGAACTCGAACGGGATTTAGAGCAATACTACCGGGGGACACAGCTTCTTGCAGCCGCCGATAAAGAACTGATGGCAGCGGAAAATGAAGTCCAGCGCCGCTTGGAGCGGGCAGTTTCCGACCATGAGCAGGCATCGGCAAAAGTCAAAGATTATGAGGCACTGACAGTTCAGCGCGAGCTGCTGGCCCCGCGTGTCGCTGCCGCAGATCGCAGCGAGGCACAGATCGGCCCCCTGCGTGATGCGCTTGCAGGGTGGCAGGAGCAGTTCAGCAGCCTGCGGGAACAGAGCGCCGGGCTAGATTACGAAGCCCGCGACTGGAAACGAAAATCGGATGCGTTAGCAAGTCAGCAGGGGCAGTGCGATGTCTGCGCGTCCGATCTGCCGCCCACTAAAGTGGCCTCCATTCAAGCAGACTATCAGAATGCTCTCGCACTGGCTCAGGCAAAGCAAAAAGAGATCAAGACAGAAGCGGCGCGGCTGAAAGTCGAGATCGGAAAATGCGAAAACGAACTCCGTGCTCTGGAAACGCAGACAAAAAGCGCGAAAGATGACCGGACCCGGCTGGCCCAGATCGAGCAGCTTCTTTTAGAGCAGGAAGCGACCCGAGTGACCCTGCCCAATCTGCTGTCCGTCCGCAAAGAAGCTGAACAGGTTTATTCTGAGGCCAATTTCGCCCTGGAAGTCCGGGCAAAGATCGCGAAATTTGAAGCCGCTCTTGCAAAGCTTGCTCATGTGGAAGCGGACTATGCCGCAGTGAAAGCCGAGCTTGCCGTGCTGGAACCTTCGGAGCGTCTGCATATTCAACTGGAACACGCGCAGGTGTCGCTGAAGGCAGCGGAAGCAGGCATCGAGCGCGGCGAAAAGACACTGCAAACACGGCTGTCGAATCAAGAAGTCGCTCGGAAACAACTGCTGGCGCTGGCAAATGTCGGGCCGGAGCTTGCGAAGCTGGAACAGCAGGGGCAGCAGATACGCGATCAGGAGAACGCCCGGCGAGCGGAAGATCAGGCTGCGTCTCAGGAGATCGGGCGGCGCGAACAGACATTGAGCCGCCTGGAAGAGCAAAAGATCGTGCGTCTGGATAAAGCCAAGCGACTGACAGATGCGAAATACGATCAAGAAGTGCATGAGCAGCTCACGCGGGCGTTCGGCAAAAAAGGTGTTCAGGCGCTGATTATCGAGAACGCGATTCCCGAGCTTGCCGATGAAACCAACCGTTTGCTGGACCGTTTGACCGACGGCGATATGTCTCTCTATTTTGAGACGGTCAAAGAGTCGAAATCCAAAAAAGACTCACCGATAGAGACCCTGGACATCAAAGTCAGTGATAATCTCGGCACCCGGCCACTCGAAATGTACTCGGGCGGCGAGGGCTTCCGGGCCGCGTTTGCCCTGCGGATCGCTCTATCCAAGCTGCTGGCACATCGGGCGGGCGCAAGCTTGCAGACACTGATTATCGATGAAGGCTTCGGCTCTCAGGATGCGAAAGGCCGCGAAAAGCTGGTCGAATGTCTTCATGCGATCCAAGATGATTTCAAGCGGATCATTGTCATTACGCATATTGACGAGATGAAAGACGCGTTCGCGAACCGTATCGAAGTCACGAAGACCGCTTCCGGGTCGCATGTTGCCATGATGGAAGGGGACGCTGGGTGAAGCCGCCGCTGACCTGGCTTTTGGCCGGTGCTTCCGGCATCGCCCTGACCTTGCTGCTGAATGCCCTCGGCATCTGGTGGCTTGGGGCGACTGTGTTCCTGTCAAACGCCGCTTACGACGGCTCGGCGGTTTTTGCCACTCTGCTGCTGCCGTCTCTTTTTGGCGGATTGCCTATCGGCTTCCTGGCCCGTCGGCAGGGCCTGAACGTCGCTGCTGCATCATTTGGTTTGTTCTGCCTGATAGGCTTCATCCATCCGTTCTGGCGCATCCCGCTGGTCTCGCCTGAAGCAGTCCACAGCGGTGCGATCCACTATTTTTTGTACAGTCCGCTGGTAGCGTTAGCGTTCGGTTCGTTAGGAGCCTGGGTCGCTTCGCAGTTTTCGACAGGGGCATGGACTTTGGTAGATCCAGAGCCGATTAGTCCGCCGGGGTAATCCAAGTAACACGGGGCTGAACCCCCATGCTTTAGAAATGCAAGCTCCCGCCTTCGCGGGCGAAGATTAACTTGGTTAGCATTTTCTGTGCCCGCGAAGGCGGGGAATTGCTTTATTAAAGCCCTGCCGTTCAGGGCAGGCTATAGGATTAATAGCGATGAGATCTGATCCACCAAAGGCGCAATTTCGTTTCGCATGTTTTCATTGCAGAAAAATGCATCGAAAAACGTTATTGCGATCATGTTACCCTGGTGTGATAGAAAAGAGTGAGGCTCCGCGCTGTGCGGAATGTGGAAGTCCGGTTGTGTTTGTAGGGCGTTATTTTGAGCCGCCTCGCCGAAATGATCTAAAAGCGTGGAAGCAGCTCGAACTGAGATATACGAAGACCGGCAGCTATCTTGCTTCATCGGGTAAGTATTACGCCAATCTTCCGCGTGAAGCTGTCAAACTAATACAGCAAGAAGCAGAACAGAAACTTTTAGGTAATGCGGATGAGCAGAAAAAGCGCCATCAGTTGCAAAAGCGGCAGGAAAGATTGGCAAGCCGGTCGCGACCGGGACGCTCACTCACAAGCCAGTTAGAAATGACGGACATGAACTGGTTTTAATGAGGCGAAATTATGATATTTGTAGATGAAGTAGTGATTGAAGTAAAAGCGGGAGACGGCGGCAATGGATCTGTGGCGTTCCGTAAAGAGAAATTTGTTCCGTTTGGCGGCCCCAATGGCGGGGACGGGGGCAAAGGCGGCGACATTTATATTGAATCAGACTCCAACCTGTCCACGCTGCTGGACTTTCGGTATCAGCAGCATTATGAGGCGGATCGGGGTATTCATGGCACGAGCCGGGATATGCACGGCAAGAACGCAGGCGATCTGGTGCTGAAAGTCCCGGTCGGGACGACGGCGACGGATGCCACCACCAATCGGGTTATCGCAGACCTTACCAAACACGGCGAGAAGGCGATGATCGCACGGGGCGGGGAGGGCGGCAAGGGCAATGCCCACTTCGCGAACTCCACCCATCAGGCCCCGAAGTTTGCGGAAAACGGCGAGCCGGGCGAAGAAAAGAATATTAAGCTGGAGCTGAAGCTGCTCGCCGATGTCGGGCTGATCGGTTACCCGAATGTCGGCAAAAGCACCCTGATTGCGGCGCTGTCTGCGGCCAAGCCGAAAATTGCAGATTATCCGTTTACGACTCTTGTTCCCAATCTTGGCGTGGTGCGCGTCGACGAAGAACGGACCTTTGTCATCGCCGATATTCCTGGATTGATCGAAGGAGCAAGTGAAGGGATCGGATTGGGACACCAGTTTCTGCGTCACGTCGAGCGGACCCGTTTGTTGTGCCATTTGATTGATGTCTCGGATACGTCTGGCCGGGACCCCATGGACGACTACGCGATCATCAATCGGGAGCTTGCGAATTACAATGAAGAACTGGCTCTGCTGCCGCAGGTCGTAGTCCTGAACAAAACAGACATTGCCGATGCGGAAGTGGTCGAGATGCTTAGGGCTGAGTTTGCCGAAGAAGACAAGCCTGTCTTTGTCATCTCCGCCGCCACTCGCTCTGGCCTAGAGCCGCTTGTTTACTATCTGGCTCAGCGGCTGTCCGAGATGCCCCTGCCAGCACCGTTCGACGATGGCATTGTACGGATCACGCCCGACACAGTCAAAGGCCGCCGGGTTGACCGCCGCTGGGAAGCAAGCTACGATAAAGCCAATCAGGTCTACGTGGTGGCAGGCGCAGGCATCGAGCGTCTAATCGCCATGACCCAGCTGACCAATGAAGACGCGGTCAGCCGTTTGCAGCGGACACTCGAAAAAACGGGCATCATCAACAAGCTGCGGACTTTAGGCGCGAAAGAAGGCGACACGGTCTATATCGGCAAGGCGTCGTTTGACTTCTTTGACGAAGATGCTTTAGATCAGCCGGCAGAAAAAGCAGTCACGGAGGACTAAGATTACTACGATTAGAAAAGTGGTGATCAAAGTCGGCACCAGCACCTTGACCCGTGGCGGCGGACCGCCCGATACAGCGTATATCGGCGAACTAGCCGCTCAGGTCGCCGCGCAAATGGCGCTGGGCCGGAGCGTCGTCCTGGTGTCGTCAGGGGCCATTCGAGCGGGCATGGATAAGCTGAAGCTGCCGGGCCGTCCGCGCTCGATTCCCCAGAAGCAGGCCGCCGCCGCGATCGGCCAGGGCCTGCTCATGCACACCTACGCGGAAGCATTCGCGGCTTACGATATTCCAGTCGCGCAGATTTTGCTGACACGCGAAGACTTACAGGACCGGACACGGTACCTGAATGCCTGCAACACGTTCGACGCGCTGCTTGGGCATCGGGTGGTGCCGATTGTCAACGAGAACGATACAGTCTCCGTCGACGAGATCAAGTTCGGCGACAACGATACGCTGGCCGCCCTGGTTGCCTCTTTGATCGAAGCCGATTCTTTGCTGTTGCTGTCCGATGTCGCCGGGCTATACGACCGCGACCCGACAAAGTATCCAGACGCTCAGTTCATTTCCAGTATCGAAACGATTGACCGCGCTTTGGAGCAGAGTGTCGGCGGCGCTCAGACTACTATGGGAACAGGCGGCATGACAACCAAAATTCAAGCCGCTAAGATCTGCGCGAATACCGGTGTCCGCATGTATATCGCCGATGGGCGACGCCCCAATGTCGTCGCTGACGCTCTCGATGGCCTGTGCGGGACTCAGTTCTGTCCGAAACCCACTCGCCTGCGTTCCCGTCAGCGCTGGATCGCTTACGGTGTTGTCCCGAAAGGCATAGTCACGGTCAACGATGGGGCAAAACAACGTGTCATCACCGACGGCAGCAGCCTCCTGCCTGCCGGTGTCACCCATGTTTCCGGCCATTTCGCAGCGGGCGATCTGGTGCGCCTTGTCGACACTCAGGGCGAGATATTCGCTCAGGGCTTTGTCAATTACAGCCATACCCAGATGACAAAAATCATGGGCTGCCGTACCGACGAAATTCTTCCCCGTCTCGGCATCAAGCCCAGTGATGAAGTCATTCACCGGGACAACCTTGTGCTGGACCTGTAGTCGCAGTCTTGACATACTCTATCGGTTCGGATAGAATGACCTTATGAGCACTCCCGCAATTCAGGAAGTCGAAGACAAAGGACGTGCCGCAAAAACTGCTGCCCGAACGCTTGGGACGACCGGAACAAGCGCGAAAAACGCCGTCCTGGAAGCGATGGCTGAGGCGCTTGGCACACACTGTGACGCAATTAAAGACGCTAACAGCCGCGACCTCGCAAATGCCCGTGACAAAGGCATGACGCCGCATCTGGTCGAGCGCCTGACACTCAGCACCAAGCGTATCGGTGAGATGCAGACGGGACTCTCCCAGGTCGCCGCGCTTCCAGACCCGATCGGCACTGTGCTATCAGGCTGGCGACGTCCTAACGGCCTTCAAATCACCAAGACCCGCGTCCCGCTCGGTGTCATCGGCATCATCTACGAAAGCCGCCCGAATGTCACGGTTGACGCTGCGGCTCTCTGCCTTAAATCCGGCAATGCCGCGCTTCTTCGGGGCGGCTCGGAAGCCATCCACTCCAACATCGCCCTGGCTGACGTCCTGCAAAACGCGCTGGAAACCGCCGGGCTGCCCCGAACGAGCATTCAGCTCATTCAAAGCACCGACCGTGCTGCTGCCCGCCGCTTGATGACACTCAACGGCTACGTCGATTGCCTCATCCCACGCGGCGGTGCAGAGTTGATTAAAACCGTCGTCGAAAATGCCACTGTCCCAGTCATCGAAACAGGCACCGGCAACTGTCATATCTACGTCGACAAAGACGCTGATTTCGAGATGGCATTAGAAATCACCCTGAACGCGAAAGTCCAACGCCCCTCCGTCTGCAACAGCGCCGAGACATTGCTGATCCATGAAAAGATCGCGGCTGATTTCCTGCCGCTGATTGGGCGTAAGCTAATTGAAGCCGGGGTCGAAATCCGCGCCGACACACGAACAGCAGCGTTCCTGCCTAACGCCGTCGAAGCCACGGAAGAAGACTGGTACACGGAATACAATGCTCTCATATTAGCCGTCAAGATCGTGGATAGCTTAGAAGATGCTGTTAGTCATATCAACAAGTATGGGACTCAGCATTCGGAAGCGATCATTACTGAGAACTACGCTGCTGCTCAGACATTCACCACCAGTGTCGACTGCGCTGCTGCCTATGTCAATGCATCTACCCGCTTCACCGATGGATTCGAGTTCGGCTTCGGTGCAGAGATCGGCATCTCAAACCAGAAACTTCATGCACGCGGCCCTATGGGCCTGGAAGAGCTGACGACGTATAAATACATCGTGCGCGGCGAAGGACAGGTTCGCCGCTAGAAAGACAACGCTTTGGACCAATTTGTACCCGGCAATATGCCTGATCCGAATTTTACTGTGTGGCCTCCGCCCCCGGTCGGCCAGCCACATGCCGCGCTGCCGCTTGCAGTCTGCCCTTTCAAGTGGGTCTACCGTCGAGCGCCCGGCAAGCTGGGCGTAAAATCCTGTATTGCA
The DNA here is from genome assembly GCA_050954545.1 of Janthinobacterium lividum. Taxonomy (GTDB): domain Bacteria; phylum Armatimonadota; class Armatimonadia; order Armatimonadales; family Capsulimonadaceae; genus JANXMY01. The sequence continues at coordinate 24,793 of JBPBQB010000302.1, forward strand.
GACATGCGTGAAGGTGTCCTCCAATTTGATTCCGAGGGCGTGATTATCCAGGGAAAGGCTGTCCTTCGGGCAGAGATCCGTGCCCTGATTTTGGTTCCCTGCTACCTGGCCGGCCTCCTGATCGGAGCCATTGTCAACGCTGTTTTGGACTCGGCCTGCCGTCAGGATCAGTTTATCGGTGTCCGCTGGGAGAATGTTCGGCAGGTTTTGCTTGCCCCCAAAAAGCAGCAGGCCTGCTTGATCTATGATGCGCCGAACTATGCCGGCAAGATCAAGACCTTTTCGCTGGCCTTCGCGCCGACGCCCGGTTACTACGAGGTTCTGGTGGAGGAAGTAAGTCGGCATTCTCCGATCCCTGTGACAGAAGACCGTCTCAGAAACGCAACTACACCCGTCGCCTGGGCGATTCTTGCTGCTCTTTTGTTGTTTGTCACCGGCCTGGTTATTTTCGCAGTGTCTTCGCCAAATCACTAAATGGGCGCTTCAGAGTTTCTTCCTTGACAAACTTCTTCAATCTCGGTAAACTTCCGGCATGACAGTGACAGAAATCAAAGCGCGTCTGCGCGGCGGGCTGATTGTTTCCTGCCAGGCGCTGCCGGAGGAACCGCTTTTTGGTCCTGCGTTCATGGCCCGAATGGCGGTCGCTGCGGAGAAAGGCGGAGCCGTCGGTATCCGGGCAAATAGCCCCGTCGACATCGCGGCGATTCGCGCTGTGACTGCACTGCCGCTGATCGGCCTCTCGAAAGTCGAGATGGCGGGCTTCGAGGTCTATATCACTCCTACCGTCGATGATGCTCTGGCCGTGTCTGATGCCGGGGCAGATATGATCGCGATTGATGCCACGGACCGCCCTCATCCCGAAGGCACGACTGCCGAGTTCATCGAATGGGTCAAAGAAGCCACGGGCAAACCTGTCCTGGCCGACATCTCGACCTACGACGAAGCGCTGGCCGCCCAGGATGCCGGTGCCGATTTCATCTCCACGACAATGTCCGGCTACACGTCGTATAGCCCTCAGTTGGAAGAGCCTGACATCAGCCTGGTTCAGCGCCTTGCTTCTATTCTTACTATTCCATTGATTGCGGAGGGCCGCATCGCGACCCCGGAACAAGCCTATGCTTCTCTTGAAGCCGGAGCCTGGGCTGTCGTGGTCGGTGGGGCAATTACTCGTCCCCAGCAGATCACGCAGCGGTTCGTAAAGGCCATTCAACGCTGATGAGCCTTTATCTTGGGATTGACATTGGCGGGACTAAAATCGCCTGTGGCATTGTCACAGAAGCTGGGGAAGTCCTGCGCCAATTCCGCTGTCCGACACCACTCACAGGCAGCACGTCGATCTTGAATGCTGCGCTGGCCCTGGCCTCTAAGTTCTGTAATGAGTCATTCACTGCGATTGGGATCGGTACCGGCGGTCAGGTCAACAGCGACACAGGCGTGATTGTCTCGGCAACGAACCTGCTCCCCGGCTGGGCTGGAACCGATGTCAAAGCCGCTTTCGAGACTGAGTTCAATTTGCCCTGCTTCGTCGACAACGACGTCAACGCCCTAGCAGTCGGAGAAAGTCGCTTTGGGAATGGTCAGAACCTATCCACAGTGATTTTTCTCGCCCTCGGCACAGGCGTTGGCGGAGCATTGCTGCTGAATGGTCGGCTCCATCATGGGGCGCACTGGACAGGAGGCGAGTTCGGCCATCTTCTGCTGACAACCGACGAAGCCGCCACCCGCAGGACCTTAGAAGAATATGTCAGTGGCCCCGGCCTGATTCAGACTTATCGAGAGATGAGCGGTTTTGGCGGCAGCATCACGGGAGAAATCATCGCAGAGCAAGCCGGTCATAATCCTGAAAGCCATGCCGCGAAAGCCATTACCCAAACAGGCATCTATCTTGGATACGGACTTGTCAGCCTCGCCAATATACTTGATCCTGACCTATTCGTTATCGGCGGCGGCCTCGCCGCAGTTGGCGATGGCTTGCTCGGACCCGCCCGGCGTATCCTGGCCCAATACGCCCTTCCCGGCCCCGCTCGGTGTCCGGTCGTACCGGCAGCCCTAGGCGCTGACGCTTCTCTAATCGGCGCGGCGGCTCTCGCAATTGGAGTAAACACATGACAGAAGATCGAATAGCCGTCGAAATCGAAAGCGTCACCACCAGCGAAGGTGAGAGTGGAATTGAGACGCAATTTATTACACTGCAGGACGCCGCAGGCCGATTAATGCGTGTCTATATCGGAAAACATGAGGCCAAAGCACTGTCGTTTGGCCTTCTGGGTTTTCCCCCTGACCGGCCTTCCGCTTACGAAGTGATGCTCGCCTGCCTCTCTGCAGCAGGGGCAGTGGTGGAGGAAATCGCGATCCATGACCTGCGAGCGCAGACCTATTATGCCGCTGCACGCTTACAAATCGCCGGCCAGATCCATTCCATTGACATGCGTCCCAGTGATGCACTGAACCTGGCGGTGCGGTCCAAGTGCCCGGTCTTCGTCAGCGAAAAAGTCTTTCACGCAAGCCTGCCGCCTGACGAGCCTGCTGCAAGCCCTGAGACGCCCCTGGTCACTGTGATCTGGCCTGCCGAGAAACTGGACGATATGTCTCCCGATGAAGTCAGCGCAGAGCTGGCTAAGCTGTATGCAGAAGACCAATCAGACCGTATTACCAAGCCGCCGGAACAAATCGATTGGCAGAGAGTCGTGCCGCGCGATGCCGCCCGGCTGGCACGAATTAAGCAGTTCTATCGGGGGCAGGTTTTGCGGACGGGGACGGATTTTTATCACGCCGCGATGGTTTTACAGCACGCGCATAGCCCGGAAGATTATCTGCTTGCCCACGAGTTTTGCGTTATCGCCATCAGTCAAGGTGTCGATCAAGCCAAATGGCTGGCCGCTGCGACTGAAGACCGATACCTCAAGAGCATGGGGCTGCCGCAGCGATTTGGCACACAGTATGAAACAGATGGCCCAAATGGAAAATGGTCGCTGTATGAAGTCAGTCCTGATCTCACTGATGATATGCGTCGTGCCCTCAGTGTTCCGCCTTTATCTGACGCACAAGCGTACCAGGGGCATTGATGCCCGTTCCAACCTTTCCATCCGATACTTCTTATGATCAATAACGCCTTAACAATCGTTCTGGTGCCGCTTGATGAGCGGCCTGTCAATACGCACATTCCGCAGATGCTTGGTGCAATCGGTGGTGCAGATGTCCTGCTTCCGCCAATCGAAATACGCGGCCTGCAGCGAGTTCCTGCCGACGTAGAAGAAATTGCGACGTGGCTGGAAGATGCGGCATCTCGGGCTGACGCAGCGATTGTTTCCTGTGAGTATCTCGGATTCGGCAATCTGATAGCGGCTCGGATTTCCCAGGACAATGCCGCAGAGGCACTGGGACGTCTGCGTCTCCTGGAAACGCTCAATCCCAACTGCCCGGTCCATGCATTTTCACTGATCACACGTGTCTCGAACGCCGACGATGCTGTCGAAGAGCCTGAATACTGGGCGGAGTGGGGGACTAAGTTTTACCGTTATGCCCGTCTGACCCATCAGTCGGAATTGGGTAAGCTGGACGATTCCGAAGAACTTGCGGTACTGGCGCGACTGCTGCCGCAGGAACTCAAGATGGACTGGCTGATACGACGCCTTCGCAACCACACGATCAATCTGGGTCTGCTCGAAATGGCGGCGCGGGGCCAGATTACGTCCTTGCGGCTGACCTCCGACGACACCAGTCCCTATGGGTTTCCATCACGAGAACGGAACTGGCTGAGCGGCTGGCCGGAACTCATCGGCCCGGCGCTGACCGAACGGGTGATGATGCATCCAGGGGCGGATGAAGTCGGCTCTGCACTGCTGGCAAAGCTGCTGATGGAGCGGGCGGGAAAGACTGCGCGTGTTTGGGTGATTTACAGCCATCCGGGCGGCGAAAAGTTAGTCGCGCCATATGAAGATCGTCCGGTGGGTGAAACCGTCGACGGCCAGATCCGTGCCTGCGGCGGGAGGCTTGCAGAAAACGAATCCGCCTGCGACTTGATACTGGGTGTGGCGACTCCCGTTCCAGGCCGCACCAGTCATCAGCCGGAATATCTGGACGAAGACCGTTCCACACGGACACCCGGCTACGAAGCGTTCCTGGCCGCGCTCGGAAAGAGACAGTCGCAGGGCATTCCAGTCGCACTGGCCGATGCCGCTTACCCGAACGGCTCCGACCCGCTGCTGATGTCCTTGCTGCTGGCAGACTCCGCGCCGCTGGAATTAAGTTCTCTGGCAGCTTACGGGGCATGGAATACAGCCGGGAACACGCTCGGCGTTGTCGTGGCCCAGGCATTCTGCGCCGGGTTGATCGCAGGTCATGCGGACCGATCTGAGGCCCAGCAGCGCTTTCTGACACATCGGTTCCTGGAAGATTGGGGCTACCAGGCAATCACCCGCCGGGAAGCACGAGAAGAAGCGGAAAAGCTTTGGGGGCAGCGCGAACCGGCCTCGGACAGTCCCGAACAGCAGACTAAGTTATGCGCTTTTATCGAAGCACGATTAAGCGAACATCTGCGAACTTTGCAGGCACGCGGAATCGGCAAAAATCTTCAGATCGAGCCGGGCAGTACTCGCTTGCCGTGGCGACGGACATTCGAGGTCGATTTCGAGCTGGAACAAACCAGGTAGCTAATTTGATTCGTGCAGCCCTGCAGGTTCACTGAACAGGGGCAGCGTAAAGGTAGCTTTGCTGGAATGGGAATGGTTTGATCTACACCTTGGTTCTTTGAGGCCTATCATATCTTTATGATTTTTCTCTTCTTCATATTCGTAATTCTCCTGCCAAAGAGGGGGTATGCATTGGGGGCATTCAAGGGCAACATCGCGCACATTTGTCGCAGGATGGGTTTGGATTTGGCGACAAAAGACGCCTCCTGCCATAAGAACAAGGCAGAACAAGCAGGATACCTGAAAGGGAACTCGTGAAAGTGCACAAACGAAGTCAGCACGGAGTGTTTTCATAAGATATAGGATGAATGTCAGTTCTCAGATGTTCCATGAATTACAGAGTATTTTCATATTATTTTCATGGCTTCAATGAGGCGGTCTCAATCGAGTGTGCGGGGCTGTTTGCAGCGACAGCACGGCCTGCTATCCAGATGTAATAGTCACGGGCTTGGTCTGACAGGTTCAGTACGACTACGGCGATTGTGTTGTCGGGGTTGATGAAGGCGACAGACTGCAAGCCGTCATCGTTCGACGTATCGGCGATGCGCCGTGCGCCGGGCCGGATAAATTTCGAGAATTGGCCCATTACGTAGTAGGATGCGGAATAATGCAGGGTGCCTGTGTCTGTATTTGCGATAATCGGTGCCGAGCAGTAATTGCCGACATGGTTCGGCCCACCCTGCTGGTTCACGATCAAATTCCAATCGGTCCAGCCTGACGACCAGTGGCTGAGGTCAAGCAGGATGCTCTTCGCGTACTGTTCTCCGCGTGACCATTCCTCCGCCGGATCGGTTGTCAGTCCTTCGGTCGTGCCTTCCGTGAAGAGCAGAGATTTATCTGGAAACGCTTCATGGACCGCCTGCGGGTTGTCGAAATGATCGCCGGTATACCAGTGGTAGGCCGTTCCCCAGACATACTTGGCGGCAGCCGGGTCTTCGTAGACAGTCTGCGCCCGCTGATACATGATGCCCCGGTTGTGATCCCAGATCATCAGCTTTACACCTGCCAAGCCCGATTGGTGAAGGGCTGGGCCTAAGTAGTCGCGGACAAAGTCGCGCTCATCGGCGGCCGTGTAGAGGCATGACTCCCAGGACTGAGTAGACATCGGCTCGTTCTGGACTGTCAATCCCCAAATCGAAATTCCCTGCTTTCGATACTCCTGAACAAAGCGCACGTAGTAATTCGCCCATGCCTTTCGATCCTCGGGTTTCAGCTTCCCGCCGTGAGCCATGTCGTTGTTGGTTTTCATCCAGGCTGGCGGACTCCACGGCGACCCGAACAGCGAAATGTGGTTGTGCGAAGCTGCGAGAGCAGCTTTGATAAATGGGACACGACATTTCAGGTCATGCGCGATGGAGAAATGTGCTAGGGCGACATCGCCCAGAGTGTCGTCATAGGAATAAGTATCGCTGGAAAAGTCGCAGCTATTGATGCTTGTACGCCCGAGCGTATAGCCGATGCCGGTCTCCGGTGAGAAGTAGGCGGCGATCACCTCCTGCTGTTTTGCCGGGGGAAGCTTGGCATATGTTTCCGCCGCCGCATCGGTGAACGATCCGCCGAAGCCGACAATGGTCTGAAACCGCCGTGTCGGGTCAATCATCACAGTCGGTGTGTTCTCATCCGGCTGAGGCAGATCGTTGAAACTCAGCGGACTGCCCGCATGAAGTCGATCCCCGGTGTCTCGGGCCGTGACATAAACAATCGCTTGTTTGATTACCGGAAGGGGATAAGCTTCTGGTGTCTTCAAAGTGTCTGCAACTATTGTGGAAACAGACCGTGCCGCTTTGGGCTGTGGTTTCGACAGTGCAGGCAGTGCGGCAAGCAAAGAGCAGACCGGCACCCACAAAGCCATCAGTATCCAGCTTCGCCCGCTTATCTTCGTCAACTCGGCACTGATCATTCAACAATCTCCTGCTATCACTCTGACACAAAGTTATCGCATTTGTCAAAATTTCCAATTGATAATATCAGGCAGGCGTTTACTCAGCAGGGATTTTCGACAAGCGCGTCGAACAGATGCGCTGATCAGGAGGAATATCGATGCTGACACGCCCCTTTACCGATGAAGACTACGCGGAGATTTCCCGTATTTCCAATGCCGCGTTTCCAGACTATCCCTCGTCCCCGGTGGAGATCAAGTTCCGGGACACCCATCGGGACCCCAAATGCCTTCAAGCCCGCTGGATCGCTGAAGACAACGGCATGGCGGTCGGGTTCGGCGAATACGGACAGCGGGCGAATGCCTACCATCCTCGCCGGTTCCATCTTGATGTGACCGTACAGCCCAGTCATCAGGGACAAGGCTTTGGTAAGGCGCTTTACGACCAGATCCTTCAGGCACTCTCTGAGTTCAATCCGCTTTCAGTTCGCACGATGACGCGTGAAGATATGCCTCGTCCTCTGCGGTTTCTTAAAGAGCGTGGGTTCACGGAAGATATGCGGACTTTCGAGTCCCGTCTCGCTGTCGCCGCGTTCGATCCGGCACCCTACGTCGACGCCGATGCCCGAGTGACAAGTCAGGGCATTACTTTCAAGACACTGCGCGAACTTGAGCACCTTCCTGGCCACACTCAGAAGCATTTCGAGCTTTCGCAGGAACTAAATGCGGATGTGCCGTCGCCGGATCCGCATACGCCGATGGAAAAGGACGTGTGGCGCAGACGGTTTATGGAAAACCCGAACCTGCTGCCCGACGCCTACCTATTCGCGGTTCACGGCGATGCCTATGTCGGTGTCACGATGCTGTTCAGCAGCCAGGGAAACACAAATCTTTATACCGGCCTGACAGCAGTCAAGCGCGAATACCGACGAAAAGGGATTGCACTCGCCTTGAAGCTACGTGCGATAGCCTGGGCCAAAGCGCAGGGACATCCGTTGATCAAGACATGGAACGAGTCAAACAATCGCGGAATGCTGGGGATCAATGAGCAGCTAGGCTTCGTTCGCCAGCCCGCCTGGCTGGACATGGTGAAAACCCTGGCAGTCGAATAAGAGTAAGAATAGGTACGCTGACTGAAGAATTGAAGAGAGTGATGGGCAGTAAGGAATTCGAACCCCTGCCCGCTTCCGTGTGAAGGAACCACTTGCTTTTACTCTGCCAAATTGCGGGATTACTCTCATCGACTGCCCTAGTGGACAGTTAATAATAGGCACTAGAAGTGCTCAGATTTCGGCGATTTATCGCTCTGATTTATCGGTGTCTTGGCATCCTCGGACCTGTGCCGCCTGCACAACGACTTATTGAGGGCGGTCATGAGGGATCTTCATGAGATATTATCACCTGTTTGATTTTGGATGTCTTTGAATAAAAAAAGGATATCCTCGGGGATCAGGAGCGGAATATCGTCTATTACTTTGACCAAAATTTCACGCTTGAGTGCATCTTCTTTCTGAAACCGTTGTAGTTGCGGGAAAATATCCTTTAGATTGTCCTCGAGGCCATGCCCCTGAAGCTGAACGAACCACACCGGAAGATTGACAGACCTACCGTTTAGATAGCGGCAATATAAGACATCGGTATTTTCATTGCTTGGTTTTGCTTTGGCTTTCACCTCGTTCACCACGAAATCAGCAGCTAGTTGCAATCTTACGTCATCAAAATTTGAAAAATCAATATAAGTCTCTGTAGCTTGTAGGCCGATTTTAGTGCGATCTATAAATTTTTCCCTGATAAGAAATGCTGCAACAAGAACTGGATCGAATATATAATTTTCTATGCTATAGCGATTACCATGCCCCAAAACCTTGACGTAACCATCGGCGACGTTTTTTAGATCCCAGTCAATGATCCCATAAACTGTTCGGCATCCTCTTTCAGCTAATCCCTTAACCGTGCTCTGTACTTGATCACAGTTTCCTACACCATTTTTACCAACAGCAATGAATTCGAGAGAGATTTCCGGAATAATGTGACTTCTCATCTGGGAGTAAAGCGTCCCATAAAATTGAGCATCGTAATTGCTCTCCACGAAGACCTGACGCCGATTCTCATAATTAATACTTAGCGTCGGTACTCCTGTTGTTAAGAGAGCCAAAGCTCCATCTTTTGATGTTTTCTGAAGTCGTAGTTCTCCCATTTTATGCATAGCATATAAGGAGCCCTCAGGAGAAAGAGCTACAGTTGACGGAGAATGGGTAGTCATAACTACCTTCATACCGTGCCGCTGAACTAAGACTTCTTGAATGACTTTTAACAGGGACTGCGTCATTGATGGGTGTAAAGGGGCATCGATTTCATCGAACAGAAGAACCTGGGGATAGTCCACCAATTGCCGCTGATCTGTTGCGTAGTACATACAAAATGCAAATGACATCAGCACTTTTTCGCCTGAGGAAAGGTCGACAAATTTAATCTGCGATTTCGTTACTTGGTCGATGAGAATTGGCTCATACGGCGTATCTTCGTACAACGTTGGACTAATGATTCGGAAATCAAGGTTAGCAGCCTCAAGAACATTGTTCGCAAAATCCCAGGGCGCTTCTCCAAACTTAGCCTTGAATTGATCGTCAGTCAAAAATGCGACGGTTTCCCCTGTGGAATTAGCAACGCATTTCAACGTGTTCTCCTGCAAATTTCGCCTGTAATCTCCAAAGAGTCTGCCGAAAGATTGTTGGAACATATCAACAGGCTGCCAACTTGCTGGGAAATTTCCCTCAAACTCCTCTTTTTCGATGCCAAATAAAGGGTGCGAAATTTTTTCTTGCAACAATCGCGTCAATGCTGGTCTGTTGTTCTGATCACCCTGTATAAACGCTGATAGGAAACTTTGATTGACGCTTGCCAGATGCGTTCGTATTGTTTGTAAAATTACATCTGCTTCGTCTTGGCTTGATCCATATGAAATAACTGATGTTACGCAGACATTGAAGTCTGCGATGTGTTGACATAATTCTAATCTGGTAAACTTGTCTCATGGACAAGACGCTGCTCGATCTGTACGC
>JBPBQB010000309.1:0-34343 GCA_050954545.1 Janthinobacterium lividum
TATGTCGGCTTGGTCACTGGAGTCGTCTTTGCGGACATGGGCAACGACGTCGTCTGCGTGGATAAGCTGGCGGCAAAGATCGATGGACTCAATCAAGGCATCATGCCGATCTACGAGCCGGGCCTGGAAGAAATGGTCGCCCGCAATGTCGGCGATGGCCGTCTTGCGTTCACCACGGATCTGGACAGCGCCGTGCAGAAAGCGGAGATCGTCTTTATCGCCGTCGGCACTCCGCCACGTGAAGACGGCTCTACCGATCTTTCCTACGTTGAAGATGCCGCGAAAGGCGTTGCCCGTGCCCTGAACCGCTACAAAGTGATTGTCAACAAGAGCACGGTTCCAGTCGGAACCGGCGACTTTGTCCGGGAAGTAATCGAAACCAACAAGCGCCGCGCTGTCGACTTCGATGTCGTCTCAAATCCCGAGTTTCTGCGCGAAGGCTCGGCAATCACTGATACGCTCGTGCCGGACCGCATCGTCATCGGCGCACCATCCAAAATCGTCGCAATGCGTCTTCTGGAGTTGTATGCGCCGCTGGAGCGCCCAATGATCGTCACCGACGTTGCCTCAGCGGAAATGATCAAATATGCGTCCAACGCATTCCTCGCCACCAAGATCTCGTTTGCCAACGCCATCGCGAATATCTGCGAAGAAGCCGGTGCGGATGTCACGCAGGTCGTCAAAGGCATGGGCCTCGACGCCCGCATCGGGCAGGCTTTCCTGAATGCCGGACTTGGCTACGGCGGCTCGTGCTTCCCGAAAGATACCCGTTCTCTGCTGCACACGGCCCAGAGCTACGGAGTCGACTTTCCCCTGCTTGCAGCAACGATCGAGACGAACGAAGGCCAGCCCAAGCGGTTCATCGGGAAGATCCATGCGGCACTGGGCGGCGACGACCTAAAGGGTAAAACAGTGGGCATTCTCGGTTTGGCGTTCAAAGCCAACACCGATGATATGCGCGAAGCTAAATCCCTCGATGTCATCGCCGACCTGCTGGCTTCTGGCGCGGTCGTCAAAGCCTATGATCCGATCGCGATGGAAAACACCAAATCAGTCTTCCCGCAAATCACCTATGGGGCAAACGCTTACGAAGTCGCCGCTGGAGCTGATGCGCTGGTGATTGTGACTGAGTGGAACGAGTTCAAGAACCTGAACTTCGAGCGGATTTCGGGTCTCATGGAGCGTCCGCTGATTTTGGATGGCCGGAACCTGTACGATCCTGAGCGTCTGCGCCGGCTTGGCTTCGAGTATCACAGCATCGGCAGGGCATCCGCCAAGCCTACGCTGAAGCAGTCGTCGGTTTCACTTAACCATGTCTCTGGGGAGAATGTGTCTGAGAAAGAAACTGTCACTGTTTGATGATTGCTCCCCAAAAAATATTGCCGGGCGGCTTTATCCAGCGCCCTGGTGTGCGCCAGTTCGTGAAGTTCGCGATTGTCGGCGCAAGTAACTCGGTGATCAACTTCGGCCTGTCTAACTTGCTGCACTACAAGTTGGGCTGGCCATTGATCCCCGCGCTGACTGCCGCGTTCTTTCTGTCCGTGCTAAACGGCTTTTTCTGGAACCGGCATTGGACCTTTAAAGAGGCACGGGGCAAACCCGCGCACACGCAGTCTCTTCAATTCCTACTTGTCAATATCGTGGGCTGGCTGCTGAACACGTCCATTGTTGTTTTGATCGTTGCTTCCGTCAAGAGTCATGGTCAGGGACTCTTCAGCAATCCAGAAGAACTCGGTCGTATCGTCAACGCGATGCTGACCAACACCGGCAAGCACGAGTATGGCCCACTGCTTTTCAATGGCGCATTGCTGGCAGCGACGGGCGTAGTCGTCTTCTGGAACTTCTTCGCTAACCGCCTCTGGACATTCAAGCATTAGTCTCCTATTGTATTGACCCCTCCTGTGCTACCAGCAGGCGGGGTTTTTCTTTGCCGATTGTCGGGTATACTTTACCCGACTTACCTATCATACCTATGACACTCAAGCTTAGCCGCGCCCAGGTCGCGCAGATGCTGCAAATTACACCTAAGACCCTAGCGGTTTGGGAAAAGTCCGGGCGTATTCCCGTTCCTGAACGTGACTGGCGAGGATGGCGGCTCTATGATGAAGCCGCTATCGCGGCAGTTCGTGCCGCACTCGGCACACCGTCCAGCCCCGATCTTACTCCAACTGGGATCGGCGGGATGCAGATTAGCGCTCGTAATATGCTCAAAGGCATTGTGCGCGAGATCAGCGGGGACGGCATACTGTGCGAAGTGGTTCTCGATCTGGGGAACGGGCAGGAGATTGTCTCAGTCATCACCCGTTCTTCGGCAGAGCGGCTAGGCTTGAAACCAGGTGTGGAGGCGACGGCGCTAATTAAATCAACGGAGGTGCTTCTTGCGCGTTAAATTACCGGTTGTTCTTTTTCTTTTAGGCACGTTATGTGTCCCGACGCATGCCGATCCCCTGCGTGTGGCAGCAGCAGCCAACCTGCAGAAAGTCTTCACCGAGGCTTTGATTCCGGCATTTACAAAAAAGACGGGTGTCTCCGTGACGCCGACTTTCGGAGCAACCACGCTTCTCGCGACTCAGATTGAAAATGGTGCGCCGATTGATGTCTTCGTGGCCGCCGACACCGCAACACCGAACAGATTGGCGGCTGAAAAGCTGCTGGCTGTCGGCACAGTCCAGCCTTATGCCATCGGGCAGCTTGTTGTCTGGTCCCGCAAAGATGCCGCACACCACCCCGCAACAGTGCAGGATCTGGCGAGCCCACTCTATGCGAAGATCTCATTCGCTAATCCGAAGACTGCTCCCTACGGTCTCGCTGCCCAGCAGGCCTTTGCAAAGACCGGCTTGACTGCCACTGTCGCACCCCGTCTCGTCCAGGCTGAGAATATCGGTCAGGCCCTGCAATTTGCCCAGAGCGGAAATGCCGACGTTGCTCTAACGGCGCTCTCGCTGGTAATCGAGGACAAAGAAGATCCCTATTTCATCGTCCCCGCCAATCTGCATGATCCTATCACGCAGAGCTTAGGCCTGGTCAAAACCACGACGCAGACAACGCAGGCGCTTCAGTTCATTGACTTCTTAGAGAGCAAAAACGCCGCCAAGATTTGGAAAAAATACGGCTACAGCCTGCCTTCAAAGAAATAAATGAACACTTGGAAAATCACTTTCTGCCTGCTGCTTGCGCTCTCGCCCCTGCACGGAACCGCTGCGCCTATTTCTGCCGACACTCTGCAAATTACTGGGGTTGTCATCAAGCCTGTCAATTGGTCTATCAAAGACCTGCGCCGACAATTTGCAGCCAGCCTTCAGCCGATCCAGTATACACATCGTGGGATAAAGCACACGGCTCGTGCCGTCTCACTATGGACAGTCCTGCAAACGGTTCAGCCTCGGACTAACCCGCAGATCAAGAACCATGAGCTTCAATTCACCGTTCTGGTTCAGGGGCATGACGGCTACACGGTCGCGTTCAGCCTGCCGGAGCTTTCCCCGGACTTCGGTCACGAAAATGTCTGGCTGGTGCTGGATGAAGACGGCAAACCCCTCAGCTCGGAAGACGGGCTGGCAGAGCTGGTCGTGCCGGACGACATAAAAGCAGGCCGCTGGGTACATTCCGTTACGAAGATCACGGTCGTGGATGAAGCGCAGACCGGAACCACAGGCAAGGCCTGACTGTGGTAGATTATGCGCCTCTCTGGCTCTCGCTGAAAGTGGCCGGATGGGCGACGGTCTTCAGCGTTCTTTTTGGCCTGCCTCTGGCCTATCTGCTCGGACGAGTGCGCTTTCCGGGGCGAGGACTGCTGGAAGGGATCGCGCTGCTGCCGTTGGTCCTGCCGCCCACGGTGCTGGGCTACGCTCTTTTGGTAGGATTAGGTCAGCGCAGCCCGGTCGGGCAATGGCTGAAGCAGATCGGTCATCCCCTTGTTTTCACCTGGCAGGGCGCAGCCGTTGCGGCCTGTGCGGCCAGTTTGCCCCTCTTTATCACTCAGGCTCGGGTCGCGTTCGCGGCGATTGACGCCGACATTATCGGTGCGGCCCGCACCGATGGAGCAGGCTTCCCCCACATTTTCCGCTACATCTTACTGCCGCTGGCTCGCCCTGGTCTCATCGCAGGCACAACACTTGCCTTCGCCCGTGCTCTCGGCGATTTTGGCGCAACACTAATGGTCGCGGGCGACACGCCGGGCCAGACCCAGACCATGCCCCTTGCGATCTACGATGCCGTCCTATCGAACGATACGCACACCGCTCTTGTCTTCACCCTCATCTCCGCGTCCCTCTGCCTGATTGTCTGCACGCTTGCTGCTCGGCTTGGCCGATAATCTTTATTTGCCGACGGGCTGCCCCTATTTGGCTTTGTAGACTGCAATCTCAGAAAGTCCTGCGTTCTGGGCAGCAGGCGTTACAGCAGTCACTTTGAACGTGAGTGAAGTGATTGTCTTAGCCGGGAAGTGCAGATCGAGAGGCGTTTTGCCGTCGTTGGGCAATTGGCCGACAGAGATAGTAGAGCCGTCGCTGAACGAGACCTCACCGGCGGTGATCTGATCGATCAGGTTCGGACGGTCATAAAGCGCGATATGGTCGATTTTCTGCGGCGTGTCCCAGGTCAGGGTCAAAGTCGCGCCTACGATTTTTCCTGCCGACCATTCCTGAGAGTTTTCCGCAGGGTAGCCGCCTAAAATGCCGTCGACGGCACCCTCGGGTGAGTAGCCGTCCTGAGAGCCGTTGGCAGTCACTTTGGCGGTTTGCGTAATATTATCGTCGGTCGTAATAGTGCTGCCGGGTGTTGGGACTAGAGGCAGATGAAATACTTGACCGCCAATAGCGAACGAGACCCGCGACGGATACGCGATGGTTCGCCCGCGCCAGGACGTCGTTGGCCCCGTCACCAGCAGCGCCGTTTGCGGCTGAACGGCGATCTGTTTCCCAGTCGTTTCGTCTGTGACAGTGCCACCATCTATGACGCCGGGCGGTGCATAAAAGTAGTTGCGAAGAGTACCGTTGTATAGATACGTACCTTCATTGTGCCGTACCAGCCCGACACCGATGACAGCAAGCAGTGCTTCCTGCTGATCCGGCGGCAGTGAGGGGTCTGCGAGGGCGAATTTGAGCTTCCCCGTGACTCCTGCGACACGCCGCGTTGCCGCCCGGTCAGACAAATCTCTAAATCCGGCTGGCGCAGCGGTCAAAGTCACTACAGTTGTCTGACTGACCGAACGGGCAGGAATCGTGATACGGTTGGTCCAAGTCTCAGCGTTGTAGGTAACTGGAACGGGTCGGCCACTGGACAGAGCTGAAGCCGCCCGCATCGTGTCAGGCAACTCAATGACTAGGCCGCGCCGGGTCGGCTGACCAGTGAAGTGGCCATGGGTCGCACCGACAGTCACAGTCACAGAGCTGCCGTGCCGCGAGTAAGTCAGTGGCGTCGAGGCTGACTGGCCCCGCTCATAGCCTGTTGTCAAACCATCGTCCTCATAGAGCGTAAATCGGCCTGTCTGACCGTCTGTGCCTGGGAAGCATCGGACACGCAGAGTGTTCAGCGGGGAAGTCGCCATGCGCGGCGTGTAAGGCTGCATGGGAATCGGCACACCGCCGCGAGCGTACAACGGGAACTCGTTGATGTCCGCCGAGACAAGGGCCTGCGTACCGCCCGTAAACCGCTCTCCAGTGAACGTATTGAACCAGGTACCAGCAGGAAACCAGACCGTCTGCGTTCCCACATGACCCGGACCGACACCCGGTGTCACGATAGGAGCCGCGAGGAGATTGTCGCCCAGCAGATACTCCTGGGCGTTATGGTAGGCGTTCTCTTCCGTTGGATGGTCAAAGTAGAGTGGGCGATCCAGGGGAATCGTCTCGCGGGAGGACTCGGCAGCGCTGGTGTAGATGTAAGGGAACAACTCGTCGCGCAGGTGGAACGAGACCCGCATGGAGTTTTCCGCCCAAAGCGGGTAAGTCCAGGGACGCCGGTCCATAGTCACATCCCGGGTCGAATGCGAACGCAGAACGGGGCTGGTCGCGCCAAATTGTACCCAGCGGGCATACGACTCTTCGTTCCGGCCCCGGTTGTGGCCGCCGATGTCATGGGACCAGAAGAAGCAGCCGACGTTGCCGGCAGTCGATGTAAACGGCACTTCGAATGCCAACATTTGAAAACTCGTGCTGGCATCACCGGAGAAGTGAATTGGGTGACGGTGGTCGCCCCAGCCCGCCCAGCGGCTGAACGACAGGCCCCGCTGCCCGTTCTGAGCGGTTCGGTCGTAAAGCAAAGTGTTCAGCCAGAATAGATTGGTCAGATCGGGAATCGAGCGCGTGAACTCGTACTGCTGCCAGTCCAGCCACCAGAAGTCGACACCGTCTTTTTCCAGGGGCGTGAAGATGTCCTGGAAAAGCGTGTCCATATACTTCTTGCTGCCGGCATCGAACGGGAGGGTCTGTTTTGTCGCCGGGTCAGCACCCATATCATGCATAAAAGTCGCGTACTGGTCTTCCTGCGGCCCGACACCGTCGGCAGGATGGAGGTTCAAGGTCACATGGAGACCCTGAGAATGGAACCAGGGCAAAAGCTGCTCGGCATCGGGCAGCAGTTGTCGGTTCCAGGACCAGCCGGTCCAGCCGTCCTTGTGCCAGTCCATGTCCATGACGATGTTGTCCAGCGGGAAATCATGGGTCGTATATTCGCCGACGATCTGCCGGTAGTCGGCGGACGAATAGGGCCAGTACCGGGAATACCATGTTCCCAGGGCGTATTTGCGGGGCAGGGGAACCGGCCCGCCGACAGCGGCAAGTGATTTCAGTGCCGCCCGGTAATCGTCGCCGTAGCCGAACAGGTACCAGTCGGTTCCGGCCCCGGCAGGCCGGGCCTGCACCCAATCTTTTGTCAGCAGATCGTTTCGCGAGTCATCCAATAAATACCAGCCGTCACGGGACAATAGGCCCTGGCCCAGATCCACCGGCCCATCGGCCCCATCGAGAGTACGGATCGTTCCGCCCAAATTGCCGGGGTTGGGAGCACCCGGCGTCCACGCCACGGTCTGCGTCCCGCGCTTGATGTCCGCATGAAGATTAGCCGCCGAAAACGGTTGTCCGTCGGGCGTATAAGTCAGCCGCATCGCTCCTGTATCGATCACCGTGCTTGACGCACTCTGTGTCACTTTTGCGCTGTTGTAGTGCGACATGCGATCAGCGGCGAATAGTGAAGGAGCATCCACAAACTGCGCGTTCAGCGAGTATTCGATGCGGATGCAGTTAGGGGTGATAACAGTGAACCGGGCACTGCCGACAACCACCGGATTGGGAGCAGAAATGGCAGGGCTGGAAGCGATCAGAAACAATGTTAGGGCAGCAAAGCGAAAAAGGGAATTGGTGCGGATGGCTGTCATAGGACAAGTATAACGGAAGTGCCGGAGAGTGTCAAGAGAGACACGGCACTGAAGACAAGCCCAATGCGATAAGCACACAGAAAGGCCACGGAGTAAAGAACCCCGGCCTTAAGGCCGGGGCCTTAACAAGTTCTATATGTAAAAAGTTCCCGCGCTTTTGGCAGGCTTCTAGCAGGCTTCCCCGCTGCAGGCGCGAGGCGTTTCGAGTGTCGCCGCAAAGCACAGGGCTGGCTCTGAGGGACACTGTACCCCCACGGCAATTGCTCGGGCAGAGTGCTCGGGCAGAGTGCTCGGGCAGAGTGCTCGGGCAGAGTGCTCGGGCAGAGTGCCCCGACATTCGGAACCAAAGGAAGCGGGCGTTATTTGGAACCAAAGGAAGCGGGCGTTCGTATCCGGGAGGCGTGTGGTTTGACGAAAGTCTCCGTTCTTGTACGAGACAGAAAGGTCCCCTCGACGCTGTGCCGAGCCTCGGGTGGGGAGCGCTCGTTCCGGGCGGGCCGCTTCCTCTCTGGCCTAAAGGCCGGGGTTTCCCCGCGCCCAGGAGGCGATAAATTCCGAGGCTGAAAAAAGCCCAGCGTCCAGAGGACGCAAGACTAGGGCATTCCGAGTCTTGTGTCGCCACGACACTGGGCACTTCTTAGCCTCGGAATTCATTCCGTGGCGCATCTATGGTGAGTGATCGTAAGAAGTCTTTGAAGTCGTTCGGTAGAAGGATCGTAGCCATAAATGACCTGACGCATCAGCTCCAGCGCTTCCAATCGTGCTTCCGGCGTCTGCCGCCGCCAATATTCATTCCCGTCCGAGGGATCATGGAGAGAAGCGACTGTCAGCACCGTCTTGTCCATCTTCGCATTGCTTAATAGGCGAACCAAGCTTTTAATCCAAATGGCGACGAACTAGGAACAGAATATAGAAAAGTAGCAATACCAAAAGGGCGAGAAATGCATAATGGAGGAGGCCCAGAACGATGTTCATAGCGCAGAACCTGCGACGAAGCGCATCTGGACTGTGCCGAAGGAAAGGACATCGCCGCTGGTCAGCAGCAGTCGCTGGCCGGGGAAGAGAACACGGTCATTGACGCGGGTTTCGGAATGCCCAGCGAGGTCTTCGAGAAAGTAAGTAGAAGCGTCGGGAGCGACAACGCGGGCGTGCTTTGTCGCGACGGAAGAGTCCGGTAGAATGATGTCGCTGGTGACGGCCCGGCCTATCAGAGTCTCCGAGGCAAGGACAAACGCTTCACCATCTGCGCTGAGCAGGCGGGCACGGCGAGGCGGGGCTGATGAAGCGGCGGGGGCAGCAGGCGCAGGCGAGGCAGCAGCAGGGCGAACGTCGGCCTGCTGGAATACCAACTTGGTTTCGCCGATCTGGATCTCGTCGCCGTCGGTCAGAATACGATTGCTCTCCACCCGTACCGTGCCGACTTTGACACCGTTGGTACTGCCGAGATCGTAGAGGGTCCAGCTTCCATCGCGCTCCCGTTCCAGACGGGCATGGGCTTTCGAGACCATGCCGTCGGTGTCCAGAATCAGATCGTTGTCGGCATTGCGGGAGCGTCCGATCTGGGCTATCGGTTTGGTCAGGCTGAAATGGCTTTTCCGGCCTTCGGGATTGGTAATCGCCAGCGCAGCCCAGGCGACGGCGGGGACTGTGCCGGGTTCGTCATCTTCATAATTGACTGAAGCGACAGTCGGCAGGTCATCCGAGTGCCCCCACCCCATCCCCTCCCCCGAGGCGGGAGAGGGGTTAGGAGAGAAAAGTGGCAGAGGAGGGGAGAGTGGCAGAGCGTCTTTATCAGCCTTTTCATAGCGGACTTTGACGCGCAGCTTTTCGGTGCGGGTTTCGCGGTCGGCTTCGGGGACATCGGCGATGGTGAAGTCGAGCGGACCGCGCGTCTTGTAGTTGTTCTGAGCCATGAACTTTTGCAGGACACCGACAAGCTCTTCTTCGTCCAGAAACGACAGCAGATATTCGCGCTCTTCAGAGTCGCTTACGGCAAGCTCGAGTATATATTTGTTTGGGACATAGATCTTGCCATCCAGCCCTTCTTTGCGGTTGTCTTCCATCGCCGCAATCAACTTGCGAAGGACATCTTTCGGTCGCAGTTCCCCGCCTTCGCCGCCGAACAGGCCCTCGTACCACTGGCCGAACTTGGAATTAAATCGCTCGAATATATCCATGGTGATTGCCTCTCAGGCACGTCGGCGACGGCGGATCAAATCGATGGCGGATTGCAGCTCCGGCATCTTCAGAAGGCGAGACACGGCAAGAAATGACCCGATGCCGCCGAGGCCTGCGACAAGAAGTACGCAAAGTGCGCTTAACTTTGGCGGAAGCTGACTGGCGCTGTCCAGCACAAATGTCTGAAACAGAGCGCTTAAAAGCAGTGTAACACCGCACAACACAGCAGTCGCAAGCAAAGTACGTAAAACACTCACCAATAGGCGTCGGCTTTGCAGGCCGGTCAGGCGGCGACGCAGCAGGAAAAACAGGGCGACCATATGAATAGTCGCCGCAATGCTGGTTGTCAATCCAAGCTCCCAGACTGCGCGACTAGCACGGCTGTCTAGCACGGCCTGAGCCTGGGCTAACTGTGCCTGCTGAGTATCAAGACTGGCCTGGGCAGCGGCCCTTTGAGTCTCGATCTGGGCTGCAAGCTGGGTCACGCTGCTGACTGCCGCACCGGGAGGCGGTGACTGAGCTGAACTGACCTGGTTCAGCGCATCCTGGCTGGGAACCACAAAACCCTGAAGCATATCGGCATTGGCCTGAAGATTGACCAGATCATGAGACAGGGATACGACTCGCGCCTGGGCGTGGATAACAGGATGCACTACGTAGGCGTTCATCGCCACAAACAGTACGCTGACAATCGCTCCTGAAATGACCGGGACTTTGGAGTTTTGCAGGGCGTAAAAGCCGCGTGTCAGCAGAGACTGACACGACCACGCGAAGATGCCAAGACTGAGTGAGCGCAGGGCGGCCGCTGTCACCAGCGTATCGGCATGTGTATATTGACCACTTTGCAGCAGGAAGGTAATGACGGGGTTTGCCAGCAGGAACATCAAGGCAGACGCCGGAACGGTCAAAAACAGGATATTTCTAAGCGACTGGTTCATAGTCCGCCGCATGGCCGGAAGGTTGCTTTCCGCCGCCTGACCGGACAAAGTCGGAAAGACAGCCAGCGCCATGGCCTGCGCGAAGACACCGATCGGCAGCAGCATCAGCCGGTAGGCATTCATAATGGCTGTGGTATCGCCTTTGCCGAGAAACGAGGCAAATTCTTTGTTGACCATCTGATCGATGTTTGGAAGCGAAACTCCCAGCCCAATCGGCAGCAGCATCCGCCAGACCTTCATCGCGGCAGGGTGCCGGATGTCGAAAGAAGGCCGGATACGAACGCCCAGCCGCAGGACGGCCAGAAACGGGATCAGGAAATTGCCCAGGAACGCACCGGCAATCGCGCCCCAGACAAGTCCCTCAATGCCGAGCCAGCGCCGCAGTACGACACCGCCAGTGATAATGCCGGCGTTGTAGATGACCGGCCCCATCGCCGGGATCAAGAACTGCTTGCGTGAGTAAAGAACGCCCATCATCAAGCCGCCCATGAAGAAAAAAATCTGAGCAGGCAGAAGAACGCGGGTCAGCGGCACGGAGAGGTCGACCGTCGAGTCGGGGAAGCCCAGATTGAGCATGATCGTCAAGGCCCGCGCATTGATCCACATGATGCAGATCAGCAGGCCGATAAAGACAAAAATCGTGGACGCGACAATGCTGACAACCTTGTCCGCCGATTTGTCTTTCCCCTGCTGCCGGTACTCGGTCAGGATCGGAACGATGGTGGACGACAGAGCCCCGCTTTGCAGCAGGTAGAAGAGGAGGTCAGGAATTGTAAAGGCGGCGTTGTATGCATCTGTCTGCGGCCCGCGCCCGAAATAATGGGAGATGATCGCATCCCGCAAGACGCCCAGGACGCGGGAAAGAAGAACCATTGCCATCATCAGGCCCGTCGCGCCTGCAATGCCCATAGGCTTCTTTCCCCCTGTCGGCGGTGGCGAACTTGTTCCGCTGGGCGGCTTGATGATTGTAGAGGCCATAGGCGTACAGTATACGGCCTGTCCGTTTGCAATGTCAAGGCTAGACCGCGAGTGGCGGCAGACCCGCGACTACTTTTACGGTTTCTACACTCACCGTGACCACGCGCCGCACCAGCCGCACGATGTACTCCGGCTCGTCCGCCCGGTTCGGGTCGGTGACAATCCCGCTGCGCTTGTCGGTACTGACCTGATACTGATCGATCACCCATTCCAGAGCGCTTCGGTTGCCAAGCTTGTAGCCAAACGCTTCCGGCGGAATGCTGCCTAACGTCAGCGCCTCATTAATAACCAGCGCCGTCTTCTCTTTATTCAGCCGCATCTTGGTCACCCGCCACGAAAACGGCACGTCTTTGTTGACAATCTGAGTCAGTGGATATTCTTCCGCCTGCTCATACCCCACATGGAGCGCCGCCAAAGCCGCCCCCGAGGAAACGAAGGCACGGAAGGGAGACTCCTCCCCGGCCCCCAGACCCGTAGGGGCGCTGCTTGCTGCGCCCTCTTTTCTTGTCGCACCTTCCTCGGTCTCTTGAAATCTTGTTCCCCCATTATTGGGGGCTAGGGGGACTCCGGGTTCCCCTCCCACCAGCGGAATGCGCGGCAGCTCGCGCTTCAAATTCTCTTTGTACTTCTCCCGGTACTGCGGCGAGTGCAGCAGTCCATAGACATAATAAAAGATGTCCTGCTTGGTGACATCCGGCCCGTACTTCGCCTGAAACTGCCCCAAAGCCCAATCCGTAACATTATTCCGGCGTATTTTTCCATCAAGGCCGTAGGTGTAGAGGGGAAAGCACTGGGTCTTCTCCAGAAAATCGAGTGAGCATATTGTATCTGTAACAAGGCATTGAAAAGGCTTGTTGCTTCCTAAGCCACTTAAGCTAATGATGGAATTGTCATATTTTGCGACAGTATTTGGAAATATCTTATCAAAACCGCCAGGACGATCTACAAGAAGCGTATCATAGTAAAGCCATTGCTTGTTAAATGGCCTGTAGCTTGCGGAACGCAGATAGCTTTCGTTCATATCCCCATCTTTCCCACGGCAAAGTTCATTTTTTAGATGTTCGCTCCATTTAACTTTGCTGTAATCAATAAATGAGTCTATCTCTTTTGGCCGGCCTGAGCTTTTCCAACGTGCGACTTCAAAGTTATAATCGGCAACAAATATTGCAACGCGCTTTCCCAATGTATTCTTGCTAAAATCGTAAACAACCCCGTCACGATTAGTAGACACACCCAACGAGTACGTTTTAAATATAGCCTGTGCTTCTCCGCTTTTAGAAGCTTTCGCTTCTTTAGAAGCAATGGGTAAGAAATCATCGAAGCTAGCTTCCAGACCCTCAGTGAGCCAAGCATTTTTGATGTTTGGTTTTAGCTCATTCCAGGGAACCCCTGTCAAAGATCGCCATTCAGTAAGCATGGCGATCTTTGACAACCTCGTTAGATCTTCAGCCACACGGAAATACTTTAGAAAACTCTCAGCACCTGATCTGCGAATTGCGATTGTGATGCCAACACCCACCTGAATACCGAACACATTATGAGTCGTACCCGAAAGTTTTGGATTCTGTCGGACATTGCCATGTAAATCTAAGTGGTATATCTGCGTATAATCTTCAAGGAGATGTTTACGCATTCCGTCAGAGTCAACAGTGTCCACAAATGAGTTATTGGTAACATAACAAACGATGCCGTCTTGTCCTTGTAGACGGTCAGTTGCCCAGCGAAAAAATCGCTTGTAAGCATCGTACTGTTTTGTCTTCGTGGCTTTAGAGTCTTTTACATAAGTGTCTTTGATGCGCTTGTCAATCACCGGATACTTGCGGTTTTTGTTGTTATCGTTCTCGTTCTGCTGCCCCACGTTATACGGAGGGTTTCCAATTATCACGGTAATGGCTGCGTCCTGCTCCCGCTGCATCCGCTCCGTATTCTCCTCGGTAAAGCCAAGCGCCAACTGCTGCCCTTTCGCGAGGTCAAGCGTATCCGCGAAGCAGAGGCCGGGGAACTCTTCATATTGACCCTGCAAATCAAAGTAAGCGTGCTCGATGTTCAGGGACGCGATGTAATACGGAAGCAGCATGACTTCGTTGGCGAACAGCTCCTGCTGATATTTGCGCTGCCGATCCAGCGGCGAGATACGGCGCAGGATATTGACCAGGAAGTTCCCGGTTCCCGTACAGGGGTCCAGGATCGTGACACCGAGGTCGGAAAGGGATTTGCCGAACTCGGTCTGAAGGACTGACTCGACACTGGCGCACATGAAGTCGACGATCGGCTGCGGCGTGTAGACGATGCCATGCGTATCGGCGGTGGCAGTGCTGAAGTCCTGGAAGAAACGCTCATAAATCGTGTTGAGGAAACCCTGCTTCTCGGAGAAATCGGTGATCGTTCGGGCCGTATTCTCAATCGCCGTGTAGAAGTAATCAAGCTGTTTGAGAAACGCTTCCCGGCTGAAGGATTTGCTCGTGAGCGCCGAAATGACCTTTTCGATCTCGGCGGCAATAACATTGCGCTGGGTGAACTCGGGGTTATCGAAGACGTTCCGAAACAGGCGCTCCGTGAGCAGGTGCTGAACAAGCATTTCCTGGATTTGTGCCGTCCCGACACTGGGATTAAGGGACGTTCGGCAGAGCTCGTGGAACTGGCCGAAAGCCGCGATGAACCTGGAATTATCCTCACGCGCTTTCTCGATGACAGAAGTCAGCGCTTTGGCGAGAACGGGGATCTGTTCGCGAAACTCGACTTCCGCCCGGTGGAACTCTTCGATCTCCGCAGGCGTGTGGTTGAAATAGCGGGTCAGGAGACCGGCGAGAGCATCTCGCTTCGTCAAGTCGACTTCCAAGACACGCAGCTTATTTTGATACAGGACAGCCCGGCGCGTGTCCTCAAAGATCGTGTTGCGGAGGTCGTAACCCAGTTTGATCTTGGAGCGAATCTCCGCTTCGAGATCGTCTTTTGTGTCTTTTGCTTCCCAGTACCCGCGCGGAATGCGGAACCCGTCAAGGAGAGTGCCGTCAGGGCGCTTACGGCTTCCTGGCAGCGCATGTTCCTCAACCAACGTCCAGCCGGCAGGCCGAGCACAGGTCTCAAGCAGCGACCGAAATGCATTGCGAATGCCCTGCTCATGGGTGACACCAAGACCGGCATAGGTGCTGAGGGTCGCGTAGTAGACATCGAGAGTAGAATTGGAAGCGGAAGAGATTTCCATAAGACAACATTGTACACGAAAGCAGAGGAAACGACAAGCACAGAAAAGGATGTTGACTCTCAGGCAACATTATGATATACTGAAATCATGACGGCAGGGACGGATAACTTGACGCAGGTGGAAATGTCGCGGCTGGGTGCGCGGTTAAGAGACTTGCGGACAGGTCAGGGCTGGACTCAGGACGAACTGGCCCGGCGCTCCGGGCTGAGCAAATCCTATCTGTCCCGCATTGAAGATGGGGAACGGCAGCCGTCGCTAGCCTCGCTGCTGTCTCTGTCTCAGGCGTATAGTGTCCCGCTGGCTTCGCTGTTTGCGGAGCCGGCAGCAGAGAAACGGCACTGCGTGGTTCTTCGTGCCGGACTTATGCCGCCCCAGCAAGGCAACGGGCTTTCCTATACGCCGCTGTCCAATCTGGACCACACGGCGGGTATGCAGCCGATCCGGGTCACTGTTTCTGCCCAGCGTGAAGGTGACGAAATGTACCAGCACGGCGGCGAAGAGTGGCTGTATGTGCTGTCAGGAACACTGCGCCTTGCGCTCGCTGAAGAAGAACATATTCTTCATTCCGGTGACTCGGCACACTTTGACGCGCATGTGCCGCACCGTCTTTCCGCGCTCGACGGCTACGATGCCGAGCTGATTCTTGTTGCCTGCGCGGCACCGAAAATGCTTCTCAATAGTTATTTCTAGCTCCTACAGTTTCCACTCCCGGTAATGACGCCGGCCCCGTTCTCTTGACGGCGTCGTCTTGTCTTACGTGTTTCTATTACCGAAGGAGTAACCTATGGCGACTAAAGTAATCCCCGCGCAGCATCTCTCACGCCTGCGCCCCAACTGCTTGAACTTTTGGGAGGTCTGGGCGCAGGCCATTGCGCTGATCTCCCCCACGATGACCGCAGCCCTGATCGTTCCCGCCATGTACGGGGCAGCGGGAGCCGGAAGCTGGCTGGCTTACCTGTTCGGAACAATCATGCTGCTCTTCGTAGCGCTGAACCTGAACCATTTTGCCCGCCGCTCGACCTCCGCCGGGTCCATGTACGCTTATACGGCTCGCGGCCTCGGCCCGACCGCAGGCGGGGTCGCAGGCTGGTGCCTGATCTGGGCCTATCTTTTCATCGGCATCGCCGGATTGACCGGCTTCACCAATTTCGCGAATATCCTGCTCGGCATGACACATATCCATGTCCCTCTGACCGTGCTGTTCGGTGCCTGCGCTTTGATCGCCTGGTACATCTCGGTCAAGGACATTCAAGTGTCCACGATCCTGATGCTCTTCTTTGAAGGCGTTTCGGTCGCGCTGATTTTGGTGCTGACTTGCATTGTTCTGTTCAAGCATGGGGCACCCATCGACCACGCGCAGTTGTCGCTGCACGGTATGAAAACGGCAAATCTCGGCCTGGGCGTCGTGATTGCCATCTTCAGCCTGGTCGGGTTCGAGTGCGCCACTGCCTTCGGGGAAGAAACGAAGCAGCCATTGAAAACTATTCCACGCGCCGTGATCTGGAGCCTGCTGGCAACGGGTCTGTTCTTTGTGATCGTCTCCTACATGGAAGTCTACGGACTGCGGAACTATAAGACGACTTTGGATCAGCTCGCCGCGCCGCTGAACGACCTGGCAGACCTGAACGGGGTCGGCTGGCTTAAGATCCCGGTCTCGCTCGGGGCGATGATCAGCTTCTTTTCGCTGGCCCTTTCCTGCATGAACGCTGGGGCGCGTATTATCTATCCGATGGGCCGGCATGGCGTCTTCCATAGCGCCGTTGGCAAGTCGCACGAGACCCACAAGACTCCGCATATCGCCGTCACCGTCATGGCTGTTTTGATGTTCGTGATCGTCGCCAGCATCTACGGCTTCCACGGCGGCGTCCTCGACGTCTTCAACTGGGCCGGAACATTCGGCGCGTTCGGGTTCTTGTTCTCCTATTTCTTCATCACGGTAGCCGCGCCGTTCTACTTGAAGAAGGAAGGGACACTGACCGCAGGCAACATCGCCCTGTCTGTTGTGACCGTCCTGTTCCTGCTGGTGCCTGCCATCGGCAGTGTCTACCCCGTGCCGCCTGAGCCGGTCAACCACTTCCCGTATATCTTCCTCGCCTATCTCCTGGTCGGAGTAGCCTGGTTCCTGATCCTCCGCAAGCGGTCACCAGACTCCGTGCTGGAGATCGAGCGGGACATCGAAGAAACGCACGGCAGCTTTGCCGCCCGTGCCGAAGAGGTGCCGGTTCCTGCCTGAACCTCGTCTGCCCAGCAGGGGGGCAGGGCTTGCCCCTGCCCTCTTACTCGATCCTCTTTCCGAATTCTGACAAAGGCTTTCCCATGCCGCATTTAGCCCACATCTGCGTCTATCCTATCAAATCGCTTGGTCCTATTTCACCCGCTCAGGTGGCTGTACTGGACGGAGGAGCGTTGGAACATGACCGGGAGTTTGCGTTTTTTACGGGGGATGACAAGTTCCTCAACGGCAAGCGCACACCAAAGATTCATGGACTGCGCTCCTCATTCGATCTGCTGACCGGCGATTTGTGCCTGGAAGCTGTCACTATGGGCGAAACAAACAACTTCCATCTGCCCGATGACCAGGACGCGCTGGAAGCCTGGCTGACACGCTACTTTGAGCAGCCAGTCTTCTTCAAGCGCAACCCGCTGGGGGGATTCCCAGACGATCTCAACTCACCCGGCCCGACAGTCATCAGCACGGCGACATTGGAAGAAGTGGCCTCCTGGTTCCCTAGCCTGAGCGTGGACAGCGCACGCATCCGCTTTCGCGCCAACTTAGAGATCGGCGGCGTGCCGCCGTTCTGGGAAGATTGCCTGTTCGGCGAACCGGACACAGTCGTTCCATTTCAGATCGGCGATGTGATCTTCCACGGTGTCAATCCCTGCCAGCGCTGCATCGTGCCGCCCCGCGACCCGGAAACAGGCGAGGCGATCCCAGACTTTTCCACTATCTTCCGAACGATGCGCGAGAAGACCCTGCCTTCATGGGCCGTTCGAGCCCGATTCAACCATTTCTACCGGCTGGCAGTCAACACCCGTATTCCAGCCACAGAAGCCGGGAAACTCCTGCATATCGGCGACGAAATTTCGCTCCCGAATGTCCAGCCGCCCCACCGGGTATAATCGGTGCTATGCGACGAATATGGGCGCTGGCAGACACGCATCTGTCGTTTGCCAAGCCGAAGCCGATGGATATTTTTGGGGAGCAGTGGCGCAATCACCCGGATAAGATCGCGAAGGCTTGCCGGGCTGTCATTGAGCCGGGTGACCTGCTGCTGATCCCCGGCGATCTGTCCTGGGCCCTCAAACGTGCCGACGCCGAAGTCGATTTACAGTGGCTGGCGGACCTGCCCGGCACTAAAGTCCTCTGCAAAGGCAACCACGATTATTGGTGGGACTCCGACCGGGCCTTGAACTTCCCCGGCCTGAATGACACGCCGTATATTTCCGAAGACGGCCAGATCGGTATCGCAGGCACACGCGGCTGGGCCGGACCCGCCGATGGCAGTACAGACACTGAGAAGGCGCAGTACGATAAGGTCATTGCCCGCGAAGTGTCGCGCCTCTCGAAACGTCTGGATACCATTGCCGACTGCCCGGTCAAGTTCGTCATGATCCATTACCCGCCGCTCGAAGCCTTTGTCCCCCTGCTTAGAGCACACGGCATAGAAACGATTTTGTACGGCCACCTGCACCTCAATGGACGCGACTCCGTGCCTCCCGAACGCTGGTTCGGCTTCCGAACACTCTGTGTCGCCGCCGACCGCCTCCATTTCACCCCACGCCTGATTGCTACCCTGGAATAATCACCGGGACTTGAAACAATATATGCTATAATAAGAGTAGTCTGGAGACTTTTCATGCCAATGCTTATCGGGTTCGCCATTGCTGCCGTTCTTATCATTGTGATCCTCTCGATGATCCTCCGTTATGTACCACTCGGGCTGATGATTACGGCGATCTCAGCAGGGGTCAGCGGGGTCAATCCCGGCAGCCTCATCGGAATGCGGCTGCGGCGCGTTCCGCAGGACCGGGTGATTTTGCCGCTCATTGCGGCGGTCAAAGCCGGGGTCGATGTCAACCTCAACCAGCTCGAAACGCATTACCTGGCAGGCGGCAACGTCGACCGGGTGGTTCAGGCTCTCATCAGCGCCCACCGCGCCCAGATCCCACTGCCGTTCGAGCGGGCTGCCGCAATCGATCTTGCCGGGCGAAACGTGCTGGAAGCGGTGCAGATGTCTGTCAACCCGAAAGTCATCGAGACCCCTAATGTCGCGGGTGTCGCCAAAAACGGCGTCGAGATGAAAGCCTTTGCCCGCGTGACAGTTCGGGCCAATATCGCTCAGTTTGTCGGTGGGGCCGGGGAACAGACGGTGCTTGCGCGTGTCGGCGAAGGCATTGTCACCACCATCGGCTCGGCGGCTACTCACTTAGAAGTCATGGAAAAACCGGACGCCATTTCTAAAACCGTTCTCGCCAAAGGCTTAGATGCCGGCACTGCCTTCGAGATTTTGTCCATCGACATCGCCGATGTCGTCGTCGGTCAGAACATCGGCGCTCGTTTGCAGGCCGATCAAGCGGAAGCCGACAAGAAAGTCGCTCAGGCCAAAGCAGAAGAGCGGCGTTCGATGGCCGTTGCCCGCGAACAGGAAATGAAAGCCTACACACAGGAAATGCAAGCCAAAGTCGTTGAAGCTCAGGCTCAGGTTCCGCTGGCCCTCGCCGAAGCCCTGCGCGGCGGCAATTTAGGCGCGATGGATTACTACAACCTGCGTAATCTTCAGGCCGACACGGCCATGCGGAGCGGCATCAGCCGTGCCACCGGCGGCACCGATGAAAACGGCGGCGCAGGCGGCGCAACAGGCCCAGTAGTATAGCTAAATGGCGAGGAGCAGACACTTAAAGTGGAACGGAATGAACAGCGTAATTTGGTTTACGCTTATTCTCGCCCTGCTTTTCTTGTTTGCCCCTTTGATAAGTTTCATTCTGCATGGCGGTGAACTTGAGGGCGTCCGTATCGCTTCCTGTCAATCCAACATGAAACAAATCGGATTAGCTCTCGATCAGTATTCACAGGACAACAATGGCACATTGCCGCGTTATTCAAATGCAAATGGACACGGCTGGCGTGAGGCGATTTACCCTTACATAAAATCC
This sequence comes from Janthinobacterium lividum, assembly GCA_050954545.1. Lineage (GTDB taxonomy): Bacteria > Armatimonadota > Armatimonadia > Armatimonadales > Capsulimonadaceae > JANXMY01. The sequence goes on from JBPBQB010000309.1 coordinate 19,829, forward strand.
ACGGGTGTTTATCGTTGTCCTGATGATAAGCGTGACAGCAGCCATGACTCGGCAGACAATATCCCTAAGTCCTATGCCGCGAACCATATTGCTTCAGCTATGCCAATCAAATTGAAGATGTTTGCCGATCCAGCACTGACAATCTCGGCTGTCGATACGCGCGGCTATGGAGGCGAAGAATGGAACATGACTGATCCAGCCTTTTTACCAACAACCGGCCGTGAGCTTTACTCTCACACTCCACGGCATCTCTTTTATGAGCGTATGGCAGGCAAGGTCAATTTCCTGTTCGCGGACGGTCATGTCAAGGCTCTGAAACCTGCCGCGACGCTTGTACCGATCAACTTGTGGACAGTGAACAATGCACCGTTCACGGGGCAGGATTTACAGAACGCGCAGGCTATCTTGACACACGCGGAGAACGAGCAGCATTGAGTATAGAAGCCATTGGAATCATCTTCGCAATACTGTTCTGGGTAATTTCCACCCTGATCAAAGGATTCAAGCGGCTTCTGAATCAGACCGGCGGCACCCCGCCGCTCATCCAGGCCCCTCCCCCTTCCCAGCCCGTCCCTGCGCCGATACAGACGCTTCCACCGCGTGTCCCTCTCCGGGAACCGGTACGGACAGCCGCGCGTCAGCCATCAGCGGGTGGCCCTGCAGTGACGAACGAGACGACCCGGCGCGATTTCCAGCGGCAGGAACAAGCGCTTGAAGCGTCGGAGCCTGCCGGGCTCAATACGTCTTTGCTGGCCGGCGCTTCTTCGCCGACAGCTCAGCCGAACCGGTTATTTGGAGGCACGGACGATCTTGTCCGGGCCATCATCCTTCAGGAAGTCCTCGGTCCGCCACTTTCACGGCGTAAGCCTGCCCCGGTTCACACACCTCAACTTCCACAGTAATAGACCTGTTTTTCCGCGCTTTGATATGCTGGCACAAACCATGCATTAACATTTCCAGTATTGTAACCTTGTTTTAATCTGTTTTAGAAACATTACACTTACATTGTAGTCGTAATCTGTGAAAATATCGAATTTAGATTACGAATTTTGCCATTTTACTCAGTAAACGTACCAGGATTCGAGAGCGATTGAGAATCCCGGTAAAAGTAATGTAAGCGATTGAGCGTAATGTTGGTATACTTCTTCATGTAAGCGCGAACGCATCTAGAAGGGTAGCTTGATAACTATTGAACTCTTTAATTTCTCATTTTCAGCAAGTGCCGATGCTGGCGGCCCTGCCTGAAGAAACACTGAAGCGGCTGGAGCGGATCGCGGAGCAGCGGCAGTATCGCCGCCGTCAGGTCGTTCACTTTGCCGATCAGCCCGGCGATTATCTGTATCTGCTCTGCACCGGACGTGTCAAAATCGCTCGCGTCTCCGACCGGGGCCGCGAATTGACACTCTACCTGCTGGAAGACAACGCGATCTTTGGGGAAACTGGACTGCTGGATGCCAACGAGCCATATGAATTGGTAGCTGAGACTTTGGAAGACTCATTGATCGTCGTATTTCGGCGTGCTGATATTCTTGCCGCTTTAGAGCAGTCCCTGACCGCGACTCGGGAGCTGCTGAAGCTTGTCAGTACCCGGCGGCTTCTGGCGGAGAACCAGGTCGCCGATCTCGTCTTTTTGGAAGTCCCTAAACGCCTTGCCAAGCTGCTGCTGCGGCTTTATGAAGGGCAGGGAGGACGCTCGGGTCGTATTGGTCAGACTTTGCGCGGCAAGATGACGCACCAGGAGCTGGCGAATGTCATCGGCAGCACCCGCGAAACCACGACCCTGATCCTGAATGATTTCCGGCGTCAGGGCTTGATTGACTTTATCGGACGAAAGATATTGATCACCGACCGCCCCGGCCTGGAAAACCTGGTGCTGAACGACATGGTCCACTAACTGTGCTGCTCACCGGTTTCCTTCGTGAAGTGGGTATACTAGAAGGGATCATGTTAATAACTCTGGTTCGTCACGGTCAGTCCGAAGCAAATGCCGGATTGACCGATCATTTAGACAGCGCCCTGACCACCCTCGGCCAGGAACAAGCGGCACTGACGGCACAAAAACTGAGCCAAGCCGGTCTGACTCAGGCTTATGTTTCGCCGCTGCGCCGGACGCTCCAAACAATCGCTCCACTTTGCACACTGACCGGAATGCATGCCGAAGTCTATGCCGACATCTGTGAGTACTTTAATGGAGCGTGGCCCGGCTACAAAACTTTCCCCGGTTTGACACCCGACCAGATCACCTCCGAATTTCCATTCACGTTTTTCGGCACGACCTTCCCCTGCAGCCGGACCTGGTGGCCCCAGGAACCGGAAAACGATACGCTTATGTACGCTCGTGCTCAGCGTGTCCGTGATGCTCTGGTAGGGCTTTATGCCGGGACGGACGCCCATATCCTGGTTGTCTCTCATGCCGAGACAGTAGGCCGCTTGACGGAAGCTTTCCTCTGCCTGCCCGCTGTCACGGAGCAGCCGCCCTGGTCTGACAACTGCGCGATCACCCGCCTGCAAGTCTTTGATCCCAATCAGCCTGCGGAGCTGCTCTCTCAAAACGACACGTCCCACCTGGCAGCACTGAGCACTCATGCGTCTTGATAAAGCCCTCGTCCTGCGCGGCGTCTGCCGCAGCCGGACCGAAGCGCAGACACTCATCGATGAGGAAATGATCACGGTGAACGGCCAGCATGGTTTCAAAGCAAGTGCCCTGACTGCCGACGATGCCGTGCTGGCCCGGCACGATGTCGGCCCGCGCTTTGTCTCACGCGGAGCATTAAAGCTGGAAGGTGCCTTGACGGATTTTGGGATCGATGTTTCTGGGTTTGCAGCCCTGGATGTCGGTGCGTCCACCGGCGGATTTACCGAGTGCCTTCTACGGCGCGGTGTCAGCTCGGTGATCGCCATCGATGTCGGGCATGATCAAATGGTGCTTGAGATCGCTTCAGACCCGCGTGTCCAGTCACGCGAGGGTGTCAATGCCCGTTCTCTCACCCCTGCAGATTTCCCGCACCTTTTCGATATTATCGTCGCTGATCTTTCGTTTATCTCCCTGACACTGGTTCTGCCCGCGCTTGCCCCGCTGCTGGCACCGGGCGGCGAGCTGATCTGCCTTGTCAAGCCGCAGTTCGAGGTCGGGCAGGCTCATTTAGGAAAAAACGGCGTCGTGCGCGACCCCAAAGCCCGCACTGAAGCGCTGGAACGGGTGGCTGGGGCCGCAAAGGCTTTAGGTCTGCGCGAAAAGGGCCGCATGACCAGCCCGATTGAAGGCAGCGACGGCAACGTTGAGTTTTTGCTGCGGCTTCAAACAATGGATTAAGATAATGCCAGATGCCACCCAAATCACGCTTACGGACGCTGTCACAACCCAGCTTATTGCCGCCGCGCGGGAAGCCCAAGCGTCTGCCTACGTCCCCTACTCTAACTTTCCCGTAGGCGCGGCGGTTCTGCTATCCGACGGCAGTATTTACCGTGGCTGCAACGTTGAAAACGCTTCGTTCGGTTTGACAGTCTGCGCCGAGCGCATCGCCCTTTTCAGTGCGATCACAGCAGGCCACATGGACATTATCGCCATTGCGGTGGTAACTTCAGCAGCAAAGCTTGCCAAGCCCTGTGGAGCCTGTCGTCAGGTCATCGCCGAGTTTTCACGCGCCGACAATCCTATCGTCATCATTTCCACCACTCAGTCCGGCCTCACCGCGACTGAAACAATTACTGATCTTCTCCCTGATAACTTCACACTGCTTTAGGTTTCTAAGTGGGATAGAATTCCACTTCCAGCCTTTCGTAGCTCAATATTGGCTTGCCGCCGAGCATTGCCGGGCGGAAGGTCCACTTCCGAGCGGCTTCCAGGGCAACCGCGTCAGCCTCATTGTTGCCTGTCGAGGAGACCATCTTAACATCCGTGCTGCCGTCGGCATGGATCGTGAATACGGCAAAAAAGCTGCCGTGTAGCTGGTCATACGTGATGTCATCCGGCAGGACCGGAATCTCTTTTGACAGCAAAGCAGGATCGATTGCCACAGGAGTCGGGGCAGGAGGAGTTGGCGGCGGCGGCGAGGCAGGCGCAGCCGCAGGCGGCGGTGGACTTGGAGGCACGACTGGCGGAGGAGTAGGCGCGGGAGGAGTGGTTGGCGGGGTTGTTCCCGTACCCGAGCTCGTGATGCCTGCATCCCCACCTCCACCAGAATCACCGGGAGCCGGACCTGCCGCGACGACTTTCACAGGCGGCGGGCCACTCGGCACCCGCCGGGAAGCAGCCGGTCGAGACGCAGCTTTATGATCCGCAGGGTGCGCCTTAGCGGCCTGCTTCTTTGCCGTCTTTTTCGGCTGCGGGGGACGCTTCTCGGGCGGCGGCAGTTTGACAAGCTCAACCGGTGTCAGCTTTTGACCGCCGATATTCTTGAAGACACCCATCTGAGCCAAGATCGGCAGCAGAATGGCGTTGATGATAACGGCCAAACCAATCATCTTCGGCAGCAGCGTATTTTTTTGTCGACGACGTCGCATATTAGGTTCCTAAGAGAATGACCTACCACCTTGCTTCGCAGGGTCCTCCCTAAAGGGAAGATTAGGGCAATAGATGTAGGGCGCTGCTTACTGCGCCCTCTATCTTTTGTCTTAATCTTCCCTTTAGGGAGGACCCTGCGAAGCAAGGTGGTAGGTCTCCGGCGAAATTTAAGTCTGGGTCGCGAAGGCGAACCGCTCAGCTCCGGCTTTGCCCGCGTTGTCCATGACACTGATCAAAACCCCGTGTCGGGACTCTTTATCGGCGTTGATGACGATCAGTGTTCCCGCCGTCACCCCGAGCGCCTTCAGATCAGAAGTCTCATCGGCAAGCTGAATAGGCCGGGTGTTGAGATGGATATTTCCACCGGCATCAATCGTGATCGTGACATTTTGGGCCGAATGTTTCTGCCCTGTGCTGGCTTTCGGCAGGTTGACCGGGAGGCCGTTCTGGACAGCAAGCGCGAGGCTGGCGACGATGAAGAACATCAGCAGGAACATCATGGTATCGATCATCGGAATGATGATGATCTCCGCTTCTTCCGGCTGACGCCGGGCGCGTACTCGCATCATATCAAGCCACCCTTCCTGTCAGAAAGTTGGTCAGCTCCGTGCCGTAGTATTCCATGTCTTCCACAAAGCGCTTGACCAAGTTGCCGAAGTAATTGTAGAAGACCAGCCCAATGACCGCGATGCCGATTCCCGTGGCCGTGGACACCAGCGCTTCGCTGACACCGCCCATAACGGCGGTGGGTGACGAAAGGCCTGAATGCGAGATCTCTTTGAACGAAGTGATCATGCCCGCGATGGTCCCGAGCAGGCCGAGCAGCGGCGCGATGCTGATGATTGTCCGCAGGCCAAGCAGGTAGTTTTCGAGGGCTGGGATTTCATTGGCCGCTTCCTGCGACATCGCCATGTCAATCGTTTCCGGCGACCGGTCGGCGTTTTTCAGGCCACGGGCGAAGATGCGCGAGTAAGGAGTTTTCGCGTCCTCCATCAGCCGCGCCGCCGCTGCGCCGTGGTCGCCGACCTTGTAGGTCTCTTTGATCTCTTCCAGCAGCTCTTCCGGGTCGACCGAAGTCGCCTTGCGGAACGTGTAAGACCGCTCCAAAATGATCCCGATGGCTACGATTGAGCAAAAGATCAGCGGGTACATCATAAACCCGCCCTGATGCAGATATGTTACGAAAGCGTTCATAGTTAATCTCCTGAGTAAAACATCAAAAATTCTGCGTCAGCTTGACGCCGTAAGAGCGGCCCTGGCCCCATTCCACATCAGAGAATGCACCGGCTTGTTTCACAACGTAGCCGTGGTTGAGCAAGTTCTCCACGGTGAAGGCAACCTGCGTAGACCCGAGTGTCGTGCCGACGCCTAAGTTGAGGATCGTATGCGGGGGCACCCGGATGTAGTTCAGCGCGGTGGGGAACGGGTTTCCGGCACTGTCCAAAATAGGATTGCCCGACGAATCCAATTTGTCGATCTCGCCGTAGGGAAAGCCTGAGCCGTATTCGCCGTCCAGCGTGGCGTAGGAGCCGCGGGCGCTGTAAGTGACACCAAAGGCCGCCGTATGTGTCTGGTCATGGTCATCGTAGAAGTAGCCCGCCGGGGATTCGCCGAGCAAACCGCCGATGATCGGCCCTTCGCCTTTCGCCCAGGAACGGGCGTAGTTTGCGTAGTAAGAGACGTTTTTGACAAGCGGCCCATCCAGCGAGAACTCAAGACCGCGCGTGTAGCCTTTAGCGAAGTTAATCGGGATGTCGATCTGGGTTGCGCCGAAAACTTGGTCATCAATTGTATTCTTCTCAGAACGATAGTAACCATCGAGTGACAACGTCGTGCCGGACTGGGTGTGGGTCCAGCCGGTCTCGAAGAAGTCGTCACGTTCCGGCTGAGCGGGAACGGTGCCTGCTCCGTCTATTTTGATGACGTCTTCGACAGCGACCGGCTGGAACAAACGGTCGTAGTAGGCGTGAAACGCGTTCTTGCCGACGGTGTAGGTCAGGTTGAGACGCGGGGAAAGCTGGGACGAGGTGACGTCGGCTTGATGGACATCGTAACGCAGGCCATAGTTGACCAGTGTCCGCCCGGTGGTCCAATCGTCCTGAGCGTAGACACTTTTGTCCCCGCCCGAGACATGGCGCTGATCTAAAATCGTCGGCTGGTCCATGGTTAGATCGGTTTGCGGCGTTCCAAACGAGTTGAAAAATTGATGTCCGTTGACCGTGTTGATGTCGAAGCCGACCTGCACTTTGTTTTGCTTATTCGCGTGTGCGATATAATCCGTTCGCAGGCCCAGATAAGTCGCCTGCTGGTTTTCGTTGGTCGTGGTCAGCCCCGAAGTGTCCGTGGAACCAGGGTCAGGCAGGAAGTCCTGCGGGCTGCCGAAGTAGCGAAGCTGGGATTTGTGAGAGTAAAAGGCGACACGCAGGTTATCCGGCCCGGCGAGATGACTCCAGATAAGATTGGCGAAATCGCCGTTCTCTTTCTGAATGTCATTCTGGCCGACAGCCTGACGCAGAGCGTCGTTAGGAACCTGGATCGTCGCGCCGTTTGAGCCAAGATCAAGCGTAAACCGATCAGAAGCCCCACTTTGCAGGTCGAATTTGCCGAAGCCGACATTTTCCAGCCCGGCATCGTGCAGCGGGGTCTGGGTCAGCGGACTCAATCGAAAGTTGCTGCTGCTGCGAATACCCGAAAGAAAATAGGAAAAGTTTGGGCTGCCGCCGCCCACCTGCGCCGTGGTCTGGTAATCGCTGTAGCTTTGGGCAATCTGCTGGATAAACCCGCTTGGCTTGCCGCTGCCGGCCTTCGCCGTGACATCGAAGATCGCAGCGAGCTGCCCACCATATTCTGCCGGAAAGCCGCCGGTATAGATCCGCAGGGTCTGAATATCTTTCGGATTGATCAGGTCACTGAAGGAGCCTGAGACGTTCGACGGCAGCGGCGCTCCATCCAGATAGTACGAATACTGCCCGTGTGACCCCCGGATATGGATCTCCCCGCTCGGAGCAGAGGCCGCGCCGGCAATACTGCTGGCGATAATGCTGGTCAGGCTGGTACTGTTCGGCTTGTTCTCAATTGCTGTCGCACCTAGAGAAGTCGCACTGCCTTCGGTACGCGGCACGAGAACCAGGCGATGGACGCCGATCCGGATGACAATGATCGGAGCCCGATTAGGATCAAAAATATCAGTCTTCGTGTTCGGAACAGCGGACGGAACGGGTGGCACGGCTTGCGCCAGGGCGATGCGCGGCGAGGCTGCCAGGCAGGCAGCCGCCAGAACCAGCGCGCGACAAGAGAGTCGTGGCATAGTAAATGTGTTTCCTCAGCGAGTACGGTCAAATTTGGAAGAGTTAGCAGAAATATGAGGAAACAGGGGGCGCACGCGAAGACCGATGCCGTATGCTGCGGGCGATGACCAGAGTCAAGGCAGAAGCAAGGCGTAGATGCCGATGAAAGAGTGGGAATTGGACACGGAAGACAGTAAGTGTCCGGCCCTGAAGGCCTTGTGTCCACTGACAGGCCGCGCAGGTATCGACCGGCACAGCGGCTTGTCGATGCAGGCTTGCTGCTGTTCTTGGCGTAGGCTTTGCCGTGAACTCTGACTCTGTGTGGTTCAAAACGCCGCCGCTGCCCATCCAAGCACAAATCAGTATCAGCAGCCAGGCTGTGATACGTCGTGTAGTATGTGATTGAAGACGGAAACGGAACATAGGCATGTCTATTGTACCATGCTTGGTACGCAAAATGCCTCCTAAGATGTTCCTGAAGGAATGGATAGCCCTTAGAGAAGGAGAACGGAGTAGTTTTGCCGAAAAGCCGTATCACAACCCTAGGAGGACACTTTCCCCAATGAAGATCGGAATATTTACGGCCCTGTTCCATGACAAGCCCCTGGAAGAAGCACTGGACTTGATCGCAGAAGCGGGTATTCAGGCTGTGGAGCTTGGCGCAGGCGCTTATCCCGGCAGTCGCCATTTAGATGATTTCGGCGGTGTCCAAACACTGATTAAAGATGCAGGCGCACGAAAGAAGCTCCGTCATGCCATCGAGAGCCGGGGCCTGACCCTCGATTCGCTGTCTGTGCATGGCAACCCGCTCCATCCTGACAAAGCCATCGCCGATGACCACCACGCGGCGTTCACCAATGCCGTTCTGCTGGCGGAGCAGCTCGAGCTTGAAGTAGTCAACGGCTTTTCCGGCTGCCCTGGTGACGGTCCCCGCGCCAAGAATCCGAACTGGGTCACCTGCGCCTGGCCGGATGAGTTCCGGGATATTTTAGACTACCAGTGGAAGAAAGTCGCAATTCCCCATTGGCGTCGCCAGAACAAATTCCTCAAGGAGCACAATGTCAAGTTTGCGATTGAAGCCCATCCCGGCTTTTTGGTCTACAACCCCGAGACCATCCTGAAGCTGCGCGATGCCGCCGGAGCGCAGATCGGCGCGAACTTTGACCCGTCCCACTTCTGGTGGCAGGGCATTGATCCTATTGCCGCTGTGCGTGTTCTGGGCGAAGCCGGAGCCATCTTCCATGTCCATGCCAAAGACACGCGCATCGACCCGTACAATGCCAGCATCAACGGCACGCTTGATACAAAATCTTATGCCGACATCTTAGGCCGTTCCTGGTCCTTCCGCGCCGTCGGCTACGGCCATGCACTGACCTGGTGGCGCGACTTTGTCTCTAACCTTCGCATGATCGGCTACGACGATGTTCTGTCCATCGAGCATGAAGATGGCCTCATGTCCACCCGCGAAGGCCTTTACAAAGCCATGGAAACATTGAAAGCATCGGTGATCGCCGAGAAACCCGGCGAAATGTTCTGGGCCAAGCAGTAGCAGAAATGAGAAGAGTATGACCGATGTTCTGCAAGCCCTCGTCGGACAGTTGGTTCAGATCTATTCCATTCGCGGCGACAATGAAACCAGCGACACAGGTACTTTAGAAGCCTACGATGCCAATTGGCTCTGTCTAAACCGTAATGGCGACAGGCTCTTTTTCAGCGTGAGCTGCGTCCGTCTTATCAAGCTTCTCTAAACAAAATGCCCTGCCGCGATTGCGGCAGGGCATTGGTCTGTCAATTTAGAACGCCTGATACTGCCCGAAGCAGGGCTGATCTGCCGTTGGCTGAACCGTTGCTGCGTAACGCTCCCATTTAGCGTGACCGTCTGCGGAGCCGTAATTCGCCCCGTCTGTGTGCCGTTCGCTTGCCGGGGCGTACAGTCCATCGGGATTGGGGACACAGCCTATCAGCGCTGTCGGCACTGCGCCATTATAGGTTTCTCCAAGCCAGGGATGGACATGGACGTCGCAGAACTGGCTTCCTCGCTCGGAGACATAAATCGTCGAGGTCGGTTCCTGTACCTGGGCTAGCGTCGCGCCAAATAGAAAATAAGCATTGATCAAGTAAGACGTAATGCCGGGCGACGGGGCGGTAGATGTACAAGTCGTCCCCAATTGAACGCCGTGCGGGTCCGGGTCATCCGGGCAGACAAAAAGCTGCTGGTTCAGACTACTGTTCGGATTAGACCCACCGGCGACATAGGGCATGACTTTCTGGAACGGAGAGCCGTAATCGTCCCCTGCCCCTTCGAGCTGACCATTGTCATCATCGACCGCCGGATTGCCGGTGCTCGGATGCTCCTGAGGATATTTCTCGTCCGAGTCCTGGACATACTGAGTCAGCGCAAGGCCGATCTGTTTGAGATTTGACAGGCAGGCGGTCCGCCGTGCGTTCTGACGCACTTTCTGGAAGACGGGAAAAAGAATCGCCGCAAGAATCGCGATAATGGCGATGACGACGAGCAGCTCGAGCAGCGTGAAGCCGGTGTCGCGCGAGAGCTGTTTGTGTTGACGACCTAACACGATCATTATCGACAGTATGCCATGATTCATCGCGGAATTCGCTTTCAGCTTTCCTAGCCATCGGGATTGTCGATCAGAGCCTGCAAACGCGCTCCAAGCTCCGGCGGGTAACGCTCTGTCCACGAAGCATCAATGAGGCTAATATCCAGCATGTCGCGCAAATGGACCCGGTCTACAATGCGATAAGCGTTTAGCTTGGCCTGCACTAAAGAAAAGAGCGGCAGCACAGCAAATTGACCAATCTGTTCTGCATCCGCACAGCCTGGGTTTGGAAGCAGATCAGCCTCTTTCACTTTCTCGTTCGCGAAGATTAATCGTAATCGAGTTCTCGGACTTCCCTCCGAGCCGTCTAAGAATAAATCCGGTGTGCCTGCAACAGGGACAAATCCAACACCTTCCAAAGATGCCGCTGCCTGTGCGAGATTGTCACGGTCAATGAGCAGGTCAACATTCGGCGTATTGCGGGTCGCAGCCTCATCTAGAGTTCCAACCCATAAGAATACAGCGTTGCCACCGATAACTGCATAGGGGACGCCATCGCGTTTGAATGCTGACGTCGCTCTCACTAATCGCTCACGGACTTGTTCGACAGCAGCCACTATTCTATCAAGCGAAAAATGGCTTAGTGTCACTGACATCGTGTATTTATCCTTACGCGACAGCAGACTCAAGCAGAGTCAGTGACCGTGCATCGGCATCCAGGCGGGTGAATGTACCGAGCGGCAGGGCATAGTTGGCGGGGACATGGCCAAAGGGAAAGCCGAGTACAGTAGGCTTATTGTAGGGGGTGAGCAGGTCGGACCAGAGCTGACGCATCGGGAGTGTTCGAGTATCGTCGGCACCGGTGGACTGACCGACGATGAAGCCCGACGCTAAGGCGAGAAGACCGGCTTCGGCAAACTGGACGAGAAAACGCTCTATTCTGTGTGGGGCTTCGTCAATATCTTCGATCAGCAGCAGCTTTCCGGCAGTGTCTATCTGGTAGGGTGTCCCAAGTGTCGCTGCGACAAGAGACAGACAGCCGCCGCAAAGCAGGCCCTCAGCACTGCCAGGCACAAGCGTTTCAGACGCGAGTCCAGGCACGACGCCCACGGGGCGGACATCTTGGAGTAGACCTAATTGCCAATCCAGCAGGTCGGGCGAAAGTGTGCCAAGCTCGAAGACTAATGGCCCATGCAGAGCGATTGTGCCGACACGCTGGTTAAGAGGAATGAGCAGGGAAGTCGTGTCGGAGTAGCCGATGACCATCTTCGGCGGCAGTGCCGCCAGTACGCCCCAGTCCAGCAGCGGCCAGAGGCGGCAGGCGGATGAGCCGCCGCGAGCGCACCAGAGAATATCTATGGCAGGATCGGCGTAGAAGATGGTAAAATCAGCCGCACGATCTTCCGGGGAGCCTGCATGGTGGCCGTCACGGTCGCGGACATGCGGAGCGACGACAACGTGAAAGCCACGCGCTTCAAGCACAGCGATCCCAGCATTCAGCAGATCGGTTTCGACAGGACTGGAAGGGTTGATGAGGCCGATAGTCCCGCCGGGAGGCAGCGCTTTCGGGCGGCACAGTGGTGTCACGCGACTAAATCCCGCCGCCGGAGATGTTTTCATCGGGACAGGGCTGCCAGTTGTCGGCGCACATCTCGTCGAACTGGACTAACAAAGGCTTTTCGGGAATCTTGTTCCAGACAGTGTCAAGTGCGCGGAGAATGCGATCCGGGTGCTGCTCTTCTTCCATGTTTTCCAGGCGGCATTTGAGATCTTCGATTTCAAACAGGGCACGGCGGATGATCTCGCCCATCGGGTCGGCGTTTCCCAGGGCCTGGTCCATGACCTGCTTGGTAGAACGCTCGGAGATATGCTGACCATCCTGGACAAGAATGCGTCCGGGGACGCCGACGACGCTGGTATTCGGCGGGACATCGCGTGTGACAACGGCATTTGCGCCGATGCGTGCCCCATCACCGACCGTGATGTTACCCAGCACTTTCGCGCCCATGCCGAGCAGGACATTGTTGCCGACGGTCGGATGCCGCTTCGTCTTTTCCAGCGAAGTCCCGCCCAGCGTGACTTGATGGTACATCAGAACATCGTCGCCGACAACGGCGGTTTCGCCGATGACTACCCCCGCCCCGTGGTCGATGAAAAAGCGGCGGCCGATGGTCGCACCCGGATGAATCTCGATGTTGGTCAAAAATCGGCTCCACTGCGAAACTGCCCGCGCGGGGAACCGAAAGCCGCGCAGATGCAATCTGTGTGCGATTCGATGGTGAAACAGCGCCCAGAATCCCGCATAAGTCAGGACTTCGGCCAGCGACCGTGCCGCCGGGTCCTTTTGCAGTATGGTTCGGATGTCTTCGCGTAAATGCTGAAACAAGTGACTTTCCTCTAATCTCACAATAGCAAAGAGTGAAAATCGGTTCCCGTCTGCTTGACAAATGATTTAAGTTTGAATACAATGGGTGGATAATGTATGATTTGCATGATTTATGTGCAAATACAGACTACTTTCACATGATTTTCATTTCTTTCAGAGACAATAACATCCTATGAGCAAGCCTGACAACAAAGAATATTCGCTGAAAGACCACTTTTACGGAGCAGCGACTGTCGGTGAGCGTGGGCAGATTGTCATTCCGGTGGAAGCACGTAAACGCTACAATATTGAGACAGGTGATAAGATCCTGATCATGGGCGCACCCCACGAGCGTGGACTGATGCTTGTTAAGATCGACGCCATGCGCGAATTCATGACGACGATCATTGCAGACTTGCAGCATATGGAACAGGAAATTGCCTCGGGCCACGACACCGTGGGCCTAGCTAAGACGGAGGAAGAAGCTATTTGAAACGACTGAATCGCCTCTCTCAGCGACTTCCGGCAGGCCTTGCCGCCGGCTTGATCGCTCTCACGACAACTCCTCTGACCGCCCAGACGCCTCCTATAACACCACCTTCGGTGCCTAGATCTGCGGCAGCAGCACCGGCGCCAATGCCCACCGCCGGGCAATTTACACCGGCACCGACCGGGCTGGTCGGCGGGACGCAGACGATCCCGGTGCGTGCACTGACTCTGGATCAAGTCCTCGGTCTTGCGCTGAATAACAACTCTGACGTACTCCTGGCCCGCGAAAAGATCGTGAAAGCCAATCAGCTTATCAATGAAGCAAATGCTGCCGGGCTGCCGACGATAACAGTAAATGTCGTGGATACGTTATCCACAGATAAGACATTCAATACAGCCAGCGGCGGCAGCAACTCCACCGGAACGCTGCCTGGAGGCGGAGCCATTCCGGTCATCACGGATACCGGAGGCGGCAATGCGACAGGTGTGACCAGCAGCGGCGGCGGCGGTACGGCGACCGGGGCGGGATCAACTTCCACCGGCACGACGACTTCTACTTCGAGCACGACAACCGGGGCAACGACGACAAATACGATCCCGACGAATACGTCGGTCGGCTCCGAGGGAACGACGACCAGTACGTCAAGCACGGGATCCACGGGAGCAGCCAGCGGCGGGACCTTCGGCACAACAGGTGCGACTGCCAATGCACGACAGAGCAATGCCGATCTGCCCCCAATCATGCAGCGCTTCGCCACTGCCACAAATGGCGGAACAAGCGCTGGGCAAGGGGCAAGCCTAAGTCATAAACTTAGTTCGCGTGATACGACGACCGGGACAGGAACAACCACCGGGACGGTAGCCGACAATGGGACACTCATCACCGGGAACAACGGCCATAACAACAATTACAGCGCGGAAGTCAGTATCTCTCAGGGCATCGATATTTTCAATCTTGTCCCAGCAGCGGAAGATGTTGAGAAGTTTACTCGTGATTTCTATGTGACTGATTTGGCTCGGGTTCAGAATGAGACCGTGCTTTCCGTCAAAGATCAGTATTTCAATGTCCTGCGCGATCAAGAACAGGTTGTCGTTTATCAGGAGCAGGTTGCCGCCGATCAAGAAAGTGTGCGGGTTACTCAGGCACAGGTCACTGCGGGATCAGTCGCGCAGTTTGACCTTCTCACGGCACAAACTACGCTTTCCAATGCACAGCAGCAGCTCAGCTCGGCTCAGGATACGCTGACACTTGCAGAAATCAACCTCAACAACTTACTCGGCATTAATGCCGATACACCGATTTCGCTCCAGG
>JBPBQB010000307.1:0-34249 GCA_050954545.1 Janthinobacterium lividum
CATCTCGCCCAGGAAGCCGATTATCTGGCCCTGCGGCAGTTTCTGGAAATGCTTGCAGCATGATTACCTATTTAAACGAAGTGCCGGGAGCGCGGGAGAGGCCCGGCGGCTGCCCGATTGAAATCGAGACCGACGGGGATCAAATCACCGTCACTCTGCCGCCGCGCGGCGTCTCGCCGGTCATATTCTTTTTCGCCTGCATTTTGTTTGGCAATCTTCTGACCGCGCTTTATACGGGCCTGATGCTGCTTCTCGCCAACAAGAGTGTTCTCGCGATGGCGCAGATCGCCCCGAATGGCCTGCCGGTTTCCCTGCGGCATGATGTCGGGTTTCTGCTGGTGGCGCTACTGCTGGCGGAAGCGCTCGGCCTGTTTACTCTTGCCGCAATTCTGAGCCCGATCTTCTATCATGAAAAGCTAGTGTTTGCGGCCAAGTGGATTCATATATTTCGCTCCAAATGGGGCCGGACACAGGAGCTAAAGCTTGTCCGGGCAGACGTCCGCGGCTTTCATATCCGACGCGTTCCACCGGGGCTGGATGCCGGTGTACTCACCATTCAAGCACGCGGCGAAGAAGTAGAGATCGGCGAGTTCCTGCGGGAAATCGACCGGGAATGGCTGGCTTCTGTCGGAAACACGCTGCTGTGAACTAACGGCTGCTCAGACCGCCCGCAGGCCGCGCTCGGATTTCCGGGATACTTGGGCTGGATTGAGAAGATCAGAAAGCTGGGTTAACTGCTGTGGTGAGCCGATGGCGATTAGAACGTCGCCGGGCGCAAGCCGCCGGTCATCCGGCGGATTTGGAAAAAAGTTACCTTCTTCGCCTGCCGGACGCATCGCGACTACTAATGCCCCAGACTTTTGTTTGAGCTGTGCGCCCCACAGAGTCATTCCCGCGCAGGCGGATTCTTCTGTGACCAGCACTTCTCGGACGGCGAATTCGGAATGGTCGGCTTCAGTGACAGCCGCGATGAAATCTGTGACAGCCGGATTGATCGCCGTGATCGCCATCCACCGGCCACCGAGTACATGAGGCGAGATCACTTTACTGGCTCCCGCCCGCAGCAGCTTGGCTTCGTTCTTCAGAGCATCGGCCCGGGCGACAATATAAAGATCGGGCTGAAGACCACGGGCAGACAGCACGATAAACGTGTTGATCGCATCGGTCGGTGTGACCGCGATTAGGGCCGCTGCGCGTTCGATCCCGGCCTGCATGAGTATATCGTCGTTTGCGGCATCTCCGTCTACATAGGGAATATTTGCTTCGCGCAGCATGGCAAGCCGTCCAGGTTCCTGTTCGATGACTAAATAGGGAACTTTGTTCTGTGTGTACCCCTGTGCGATCTCCTGACCGATACGGCCATAGCCGCAGACAATGTAATGATTTTTCAGGCTGTTTACCATGCGGTCCATCCGTTTCTTCGACAGCAGGAGCAGTGTCTGCTCACTGACAAACGTTTCAATCACCGTTGTAAACAGCCACGCCGCCGTTCCCAAGCCGACCATAATGAGAACAATCGTGAAGATTTCGCCCGCGACATCGAGCGGCTGAACTTCGCCGTAACCGACACTGCTCAGTGTAATCACGGTCATAAAAAGCGAGTCCAAAAAGCGCATGTGCTCGATGCCCATGTAGCCGAATGTCCCGCCAGCCAGCAGCAAAATCCCTGCCAGGAGCGCCAGACGCAGACGCAGCAGGGGATTCCGATAGTAATCCGTCAGCTTAGGCCGATACTTCAGGATAGCCAGCAAAAAGTTCACTTGGGAGTCACCGTGACCTTGTTTCCCGATGTCACCACGACATCGTAAGACTTACCGTGAAATCGAACCCCTTTGACAGTCAGCCCTCCCCACCCCGGCGGCAGATGCGGGTCGGCGTACAGCGATACATCGCCGTCACCCGCGATTTTCGTCCCGCCTGTTTTTTGTCCTGCTTCCGCCACTTGCAGCCCGGCAAAGCCGTAAAGAACGCTTTGCAGGCAGCCGCCCATGCCCGTGCAGAAATAAACCCGGTTTGAGGTCCGCTTTTCGGCGAATGCATCCCACGGTCCGCGTTCGAAAGGCCGATAGGAGTCATGGAACTGGTCCAGTGATTCCTGACCCCGCCCGAGCTTTGCCGCCACAATCGCCTGCATACTCGCGGTCATGGCAGGCCCGTTTTTGATCGTGTGCGCCGTGTAAAAGTCCAGCATTTTGCCCGCTGTCTGCGGGTCAAACGTTCTAGTGAGAGGATGGATCAGCAGCAGCGTATCAGCCTGTTTAGCACCAAAACGGTCCGTCATCGGCGTATCGTTCTCCGCCGGAATACCGCGCGTTTTGTCAAACGGGAAGTATAAATTGTCCGCAATAGACGCCCAGCGCGGATCAGCGGCCTGCCCCATTACTTTTGCCGCCGACACTGCAGCCCTCAAGTTAGCCTGGACTACAGCGTTGGTATAGGCATCGTCGCTGACCACCCCTGCCGTCTCATCGGGTGACAGCACTTTTGTGATATGATACTTACCGTCGCCGCCTTTGCTGACTCTCGACACCCAGTACGCCGCCGTCGCCGACAGCACCGGCCAGCCTTCTTTGGCGAGATAGGCTTTGTCACCAGTCCACAGATAATACTGCCAGGCCGCCCACCCCACATCCGCCGTGATATGCCGCTCCTGCGCGAACTCCGCCGGTGCCATCTCTGCGCCCGTGTCTGCGCTCTCCCAGGCATATTCAGCTCCTGCGAATCTATGCATCCTCGCGTTCTTCTTGGCTTGTCCAAGTGTCTTGAATCGATAGTCAATAATCGATTTCGCGTAGTCCGGGTGCTGGACTAAAAGTGCAGGCATCATCCAAACTTCGGCATCCCAAAAGATATGGCCGCCATAGATGTTAGAAGACAATCCCATCGGGGGGATAGAGTGATCCGAGCCGGGATAAGTGGAAGACAGCAGATAAAATAAGTTCGCATGAGTCACCTGCTGCGCCTCCGGGTCACCACTAATGACAATATCCGAAGTCTGCCAGAGTTGCGGCCAGTTTCGGGGCTTTTGACCAGTGAATGCAAGATCAAGAGTTATCTCATGTAGTCTAGTCGTTAGTGATCCCGTTTGAAGATCAAACTTTTGCCGGTAGTTGTCAGTCGTTGGATAGTCATTCGTGTGTCCGGATGGATAGGTAGTGGGCGGCAGGGTTGCTAATTCTCCTTGACGATACAAGCCAGCTTGGAATTGCTGGCTCGTTTTACCGAGGGGTCCCACGACGTTGCCGACAGCACCATCGCTGAAATAGGCTGGCAGCGTGTTCTGCGTATCAGTACTTGTCAAACGCCACGGGTCGAATGGCTTTTGATTGAGAAATAGCTGGTTTGCGGCAACGGCTTCGTCAAGGGGCGACGCTGTCACAGTAGTTTGTGACGGCGAATTTGTGTGGCATCCGGCAAGGAAAAAGCAGGCGGCGGCGAATCCGGGTATAAAGCGGGCGTTCATACGGGTAGAATACGCGCAAGAGCAAGAGAAATCCTGCAAAACAGTTAAGTTCAGACCGCAGACAGAGGAACATTTATGACGGAAACACGGAAAATACGATGGGGTGTCATTGGCGCGACGGCACAGATCGCGCAGAAGGGTGTCATCCCGGCGATTTTGGGCAATCCTCATGCGGAGCTGACCGCAGTCGCATCGCGCAGCCGGGACAGTGCTAAAGAGATCGCGTCGGCGTCTGGGCCGGGCGTCGCGGCTTACAATGACTACGATTCACTGATCGCTGACGACAATGTCGATGTGGTATATCTTCCGCTGCCGAACAGCCTGCATTTAGGCTGGGCGGTCGAGGCGATGAACAACGGCAAGCATGTCCTGTGCGAAAAGCCGCTTGCTTTGAACGCGAATGAAGCGGAAGAAATGCTGGAAACAGCGGAGAACAACGAGGTCGTGCTTTCGGAAGCGTTTATGTACCGGTATCACCCCTTGCAACAGGAAGTCAACACGCTGGTGCGCGAGGGAGGGCTTGGAGCCGTGCATCTGGTGCGGGCTTCGTACTCGTTTGTTCAGACCGATCTTGCCGACTACCGGCGCGATCCAGGGATGGGCGGCGGGGCACTGTTCGATGTCGGGTGCTACTGCCTGAACATTGCCCGCATGGCGTTTGGGACGGAGCCTACTGCGGTGACGGCCAAGTCGATTTATGACCCGGACACAGGGATCGACACGACGACAACAGCGCTGCTGGAGTTCGGGACCGACGGCATGGCGCTCATCGACTGCTCGTTTTCCCTGACATTTCGGGCATCTTACGAGATTGTCGGCAGTGAAGCATCGATCAGTGTCCCGCGCTTCCTGCTTGGCGGCCTGCGTTCCGGCGGCAAGCCGGAGGCCGGAAACTACAAGCTTTCCTACGCGGGAGAAACGGAAGAGCGGGTTTCAGAGGCAGGCAATATGTACGTGGGAGAAGTCGAGGCAATGACCGCAAAGCTTCTCGGCAAGGACAGTGTTCTGCTGTCCGCGGAAGACTCACACCGGAACATGAAGGCATTGGATGCCGTCGCTGCCAGCGCCCGTTCCGGCCAGAAAATGCTGCTGTGACGTGCTACTTGATCTTCGGTGAAACTGGAAACCAGCCTTCGGCACGAAGTGTTTTGGTGATACGGACAGCAGATGCAGCCCGGTTGAACGTGTAGATATGGACGCCCGGCGCTCCGTTTTGCAGCAGCTCCCGGCACTGAGCCGTGGCGAACTCGATCCCGCGCTCCTGAATTTCTTTGTCCGTGCCTTCGCCCAGAAAATCCAGGAGTTTTCTGGGAATATCCTGTTCGCTTAGTTCAGCGATCCGGGCGATCTGATTAAGAGAAGTCACGGGCAGAATGCCGGCGATCAAGGGAATCGTGACACCGGCCTTTGCGGCTTGGTCGCAGAAGCGCTCGTAAACGGCATTGTCAAAGAAAAGCTGGGAAGTCGCAAACTCGGCACCGCAGTCCTGTTTGAATTTGAGCCATTTAATATCGTCGCCCAGATGCGCGGCGTCCGGGTGCTTCTCGGGATAAAACGCGCAGCCGACATGGAAATCAAAGTTTGCTTCCGCATATTCGATGAGATCGCTGGCATGGACAAAGCCTTCGGGATGCGGCTGGTAGGACTTATCGTTTTTCGGGGCATCCCCTCGCAGAGCCATGAGATGACGGATACCGGCGGCTTGCAGTGTCGTCAAAATCTCATGGATCTCTGCTTTGGAATGACCGACGCAGGTCAGGTGCGGCACGGACTCGATATCCAGTTCATGCTCGATGCGGCTGACAAGATCGACTGTCTTCTGACGATTCGAGCCGCCTGCCCCGTAAGTCACCGAGACGAAATCGGGAGCCTGGCGCGTGATCTCTCCGAGCGTCGAATACAGGGTCGCCCACCCTGCCGGGTTCTTCGGCGGCGAAAACTCATACGAGAGTGTCGGCGTTCCTGCCGCCAGCTTATCACAAAAATCCATAATCACGCTTACTCTATCTAATTCCTAACAGATTGACTTCGACATGTTCACAAAGCGTGTGCAGCAGCACTTGGTGGCATTCCTGAATATGCATGGCGCTCGGGTTGACACTCTGGACGCAGATTTCATGGTCGGCAATCCCTTTGCATTTGCCGCCTGTTTTTCCTGTAAACAGCCCCGTCACAAGGCCTTGCTCTTTCGCCGCAGTCAAGGCCCGGTAAATGTTTTCTGAATTGCCGCTGCTGGTGAACGCAATCAGGACGTCCCCCGGTGTTCCGAGTGAGTGGATCTGACGCGAAAAGATCTGATCGAAGCCATAGTCATTACCGATACAGGTCAGCAGAGTCCCATCAATCGAAAGGCAGATGCCCGGCAGCGACTTCCGCTCCCGGTAGAACCGGCCTGTAAACTCCTCCGCCAGATGCGCGGCTTCCGCCGCTGAGCCCCCGTTCCCGCAGGTCAGCAGTTTGTGTCCCGTGTTAAAGGCCAGCAGCACTGCTTCAGACAACTGGTTCAGTGTTTCGCGATGGTTCAGCAGATCAATTAAATCCTGCCTCAGTTCTTCGACATGTTGTGTCAGCATACTCTAAGAATCCAGGGCCTCGGCGAGAAGCGTGATGGGATGAGCGACGCAAATAGCCGGCATCTCGTGCTCCTGAAGCCCGGCATTGATCCAGGCCAGGCAGCCGGGGTTGCCGGTCGCGACCACGGAGGCACCTGTAGACAGGATGTTCTCTAATTTGCGAGACTGCAAGCGCCGTGCCATTTCCGGCTCGGTAAAGTTATAGATACCCGCCGAGCCGCAGCAGATTTCGCTTTCCGGCAACGGCACCCAGTGCGTGTTCGGCAAACGAGCCAGCAAAGCGCGGGGTGCTTCCCGGACACCCTGACCGTGCGCCAGGTGGCAGGCATCATGGTAAGTCATTGTGACAGGCGTTTCCGAAAGTGATTTGAGGGGGGCGACCCAGCCGATCTCTTCCAGCCACTCGCTGACATCCCGCACTTTTGCGGCAAAAGCTGCCGCTTTTGAGGCGTAAACGTCGTCATCGGCCAGCAAAGTCCCATACTCTTTCATCTGGCTGCCGCAGCCTGCCGAATTGACGATAATCGCATCCAGCCCTTCAAACGGCATAAACGCATCGATCAAAGACCGGGCCAGCGACCGGGCTTCGTCGCCGTACCCATTGTGCCCGTGCAGTGCTCCGCAGCAGCCCTGACGACGGTTGACCAGCACTTCGCAGCCATTGGCGGCCAGGACGCGCACGGTGTCCGAGTTGACATCACCGAAGAGGACACGCATGGCACAGCCGGATAAGATGCCGACACGGGCGCGTTTTACGCCCGCTGCCGGAGTGATTGCCGGCGGCAGCGGCGGCGAAATCCGCTCCGGCAGCGATGTCCGCTGAGACCCAGCAGATTCCGAGCCGGACAGCAGGCGCACGGCAGAGCAGGGAACTACGCCGCCGGTCACAGCCTGAGCGACCCGCATGGCGATTGTCATCTTCTTGGGACGCGTTAGGGTACCCAGCAACGCCGAACGGGACCAATCAGTCAGTGGTGGCCGAACTCGATCATCATTGATCCGCTCACGAGCCGTTTCTAAAATGCGCCCGTAGGGGACACCCGACGGGCAGGCGGTCTCGCAGGCCCGGCAGCCTAAGCATAGATCCAAATGGCGTGTCACATCCGCATCAGCCGGCGAGAGAGTGCCTTCATGCATCTTCCGCATCAGCACCAGCCGCCCACGCGGGCTGTCCGCCTCGCTGCCCGTTTCAAGATAAGTCGGGCAGGCGGGGAGACAAAGGCCGCAATGGACACACGCCATCAAATCTTTTTCGTGTTGCTCACGGTTCATAATTTACCGATGAACCGGCCAGGGTTCCACATACGGGCCGGGTCAAGCGTTTCTTTGAGTCGGGCCATCAAGCCGAAGTCAGGCAGCAGAGGCGACCATACAGGAACGTCTGCGGCACGAAGGGCTTGGGGCATTTGAGTAATAATAAAACTGCCGCCGCAGCGGTCGGCTTTGTCTTTCAAGTCGGCGTAAAAGACTTGCCAGTCAGCGGTCTCTCGGTGCGGCGCGAAATGGGCGGTCATCAGGCCAAGTGCGGCGTCGGTGGCGACTTGAGCCATGAAACCACTTCGATTCGCCGTCCATTCGAGCATCCGCGAGAATGCACCGACCTGGGAAGACAAAATATGGAACTCGGCGGTCATGGGCGAGTCCCGCAGCGCAAAATCACGTAGCGCAGCCCGGATCTCAATCGAGGCAGAATTGTCCAGCTTGCCGGCCCCAAGCGTGTCTACTTGCCAGGCGACCGATTCGGAATTTCCGTCGAAGCCCAGAACGACATACTGCGCTTCCTGTGGTCCCGGCAATATCACAGACGCGGCTTTGGGACTGAGCAGGAATAGAAACGACGGTGCAAGATCGGAATCGAAGAGCTGATCCAAGACTTCTTCGCTGTTGTGGTCAGCATCCAGCGGCAGGGCCACGGTGACGGACATTTCGGGGAGGGGCGAGACTTTGAAAGTCGCTTCTGTGATCAGCCCCAGTGTCCCCAGCGAACCGCAGTAAAGCTTCGGCAGATCGTACCCGGCGACGTTCTTCACGACTTTGCCGCCGCCTTTGACCATCTCACCGCGCGAATTGATGACCGAAACGCCCAGAAGTAAGTCACGGACACTGCCGCCGGAAAACCGACGCAGGCTGTTGGAACGAGTCGCGATCATACCGCCAAGTGTCTGCCGCTCCGGCAGAGCGATGTCCAGCGGCAGGCACTGTCCCTGCGCTGCAAGAACACTTTGCAGATGGGCTAACGTGACACCCGCCTGCGCTGTGATGGTCAGATCGGCAGGCTCATACTCGGTAATTTGATTGAGTCCCTGTGTCAGAAGGGCAACATCATAGCGCTCCGGCGGATACCCGAGGCTCTGCCGGCACCCCCCACCCCAGGGAACAATGGATTTGCCCGCAGATTGCTGCACGATTTCCTGAGCATCCGCCGGCGACTGCAGCTGAAAGACTTCGGCAGGCTCCCTGCCGAATAACGCATATTGGGACACGGCGTAAGACGGCTCCGTCATGCCTTTAGTATATCACTTTCAGGCCGTCACGGTCAACCACTAAGGGACTATTCAAGGGAAGCGATCAAGGCAGGCAGCAACGGCAGAAGCACTCGGATAGAAGAAGCCAGCGGCTCCGGCTGGGCTAACCCCTGCGCGGCGCCCGGAAGGTTGATCAGGAGAGTGCTGCCGCGCATTCCCGCTACACCACGCGAGATGCTTTCCTGAAGGTAGCCGGCTTCCGCAGCCTTGCGGCGGAGCATTTCGGCAATGCCGTAAGCGTCTCGCTTCAGGACTGCCTGTGTCGCTTCCGGGAATATGTCGGTTTCAGAATAGCCGGTGCCACCGACAGTTAAAATCAGATGACAGCGCATTTGAGCATTGGGGACATCGCACCAGTCTCGGAGAATCCGCTCGATCTCTGCTCGGGCGCTTCGGACAACGAGCGGGCGATGCACGACATAAGTATTTTCGCTGCCTGACATCAACGCCGTTTCCACCGCCGCGCAGCCGGCTTCTTCCCAGGAACGCAGGCCGACTTCCGAAAAAGTGCCTTCACGCCGTGCCAAACCGAGAATCCCGACTCGTTTCATAAGAAGCTGCTCCGCTGCAAATTGTGTGCTCGATCATTGTACCAGTCCCTTGGTCACTTTCATGAAGATGTCTTCCAGGTCCATCGCCTGCTCTGAAAAGGCCAGGACGTGCAGGCCATGTGAGACCAGCCGCGTGTTGAGGGCAGCCTGGGCTTCCGGGCTGCCGGCAAATTCGACATGCAGATGGGTATCGACCCGCCGAACCGCCCGGACACCCGGTGCATCTTCGAGAAGCGTCATTGCTTCATCCATCCCGTCCAGCAAACGAATCTCCAGCGTCCGCCCGCCGGTGACCTGGGCCATGATGTCCTGAACATCGCCGGAAACCAGCATCTCGCCGCGCTCGATGATGCCAACTTTGTTGCAGAAGTCCGCAAGCTCCGGCAGGATGTGGGACGAAATGATAATCGTCTTGCCCATCGCCTTCAGCTCTTTAAAAAGCTCTTTGATCTCTATCCGCGCCCGTGGGTCAAGACCGGACGCAGGCTCATCCAGCAGAAGCACTTTCGGATCATGGATCAGTGTCTTCGCGAGACACAGCCTCTGTTTCATTCCTGTGGAGAGTTCTTCGACATAGCTATCCCGTTTTCCTCCTAAATCTGTAAGGCTCAATACATCATCGATGATGCGCGGCCTCTGGTTTTTGGGAAGACGGTATGCCCCCGCAAAGAAATCCAGATATTCCCACACCCGCATATCGTCATAGATGCCGAAGAACGCGGGCATATAGCCGATCCGCCCGCGCACGGCTTCCGGATTTTCCACGACATCGATCCCGTCGATCAAAGCCTTGCCGGAGGTCGGCTTCAGCAGAGTCGCCAGCATTTTGATCGTGGTCGTTTTGCCTGCGCCGTTGGGACCGATAAAGCCGAAGATGTCTCCGGCATCGAGGTTCAAGCTCAGATCTTTGACAGCAGTCAAGCCTTTGTATTCTTTGTTTAAGTGTTCGATCCGAATCATCGTTTTTTCCTTACGCGGCCCGGCCATAGCGCATAATCATCAGCCGCAGAGCCGCCGCCGTGACAACTACGGACGCGGTGATATAGATAATGACAATCGTGCCGTTCGGTTCAGTGTCCATCGAATTGACACCCCCGTGGTCCGGTAAGATAAAGACCAGCAGTGACGCCATCACTTTGAATGGGTTAAGCCACATGACAGCCGTGTCTGAACGGTTCCCGAAAGGGCCGCTTGGCACCAAGTATAAGAGAACGTCGTTGACGATCACCGTTCCGACGCAGAGCAGAAGTGTCGCGGTGAGCGCCGAGGCCGTGGCAGTCACCGTGCGCCGTACCTGGAACGAGCACAGCAGGCCGAGCGCACCGTAGCAGGCAGACGTGACCAGAAGAAACCCGACCACTGCGGATGGGGTCAGTGCCCCCAGCCCGGCGCGGGCCGCGCAGACGATCATGAACGGCAGCAAAATCAGGATCAGAAGCCAGGGAATGATCTGACGCCCGATCCATTTACCAAAAATCACTTCCGGGGCCGAAAGCTGGGTCGTCGCCAGGTTCTCCCAGGTCTGCTGCTCCCGCTCCTGGGTGATGGCGGTCGATGCCAGCGCCGGTGCCAGCAGAACGGTCAATACCAGCACTCCATACACCAGCAGCGACCAGAACTCGCGGGCATCCTGAACCGGACTGTGCGACAGACCCAACAGACCACGGACGTAATAGTAGACAAGAATCAGCCCCAGCACTCGGGTAAACCAGCGGTTTCGGACGTTATCGCTGCCGTGCTTCAAGCGCAGGCGTCCGCGTACCTCGCGCTCCAGTACAGGATTATCCGTAAAAATTCCCATCGCTACGCTTTCTGCTGCTTTACTTCGCCGCAACGGGAATATGGACAATCACCAGGCTGACATCGTTTTCCGTCACTGAGCTGCCATCGATCAGCGGTGCAGGCCCGGACAGTTTTGGATCGCTGCTCCAGCCGACAAGAAGCGCCTCATTGCGTGAAGGCGTATAAAATGGAACGGAAGCACCTCCTCCATTATTCGGATTGCCCTGGTTCAGCGAATGGAAATAGTCGGCGAGAGCAGTGTGCATTCGGTCGTGGATATCATCCCGTGTACTGCTGGAATGAGAATAGGCCAATGATGGAGCGCCAAACAAAGAGACATTTCCTGAAACGGCCAGTAAGACTGCCGAATTACCCCCGGCGGCAAGCGAACCTAAGCTAACCCGGTGGCCTGCAAACCAGACAGAGCAGTCGGTGAATGCGTAGGGAGTATGGTTGACGAGGTTACCCGTGACCTGACCGTTCTTTTCAGTCAGAGTGCCGTCAATCGCGCCGCCGAGATCCGTTGTCGACTGCATGTCGAAGGAGCGCATGGCCCACATGTTGACCGGCGTATCCGGCATTGATATGCCTGCCGGAGTCTGCACGAACTGTGCAGGACCGGAAAGCTGAGAGTCGCTGTCACTCCGGCCATAGCTTGGACCGGGATCAGGGATGGCGGCATTCATGTTCGCGCCCGCCAGCGTGATGTCATATGTCGTGCGGTGAGGCGAAAACAGGCCAAGCTCGGAATAGACACCCGCTTCCTGCCGGCCTGCACTGGTTTCGATCAAAGCGGCCCGGTTGACAAAGACACTGCCGCCTTTGGCCGCGTATCCGACCGCGAAGGTACCGGCAGCAAAAATAAAGACCAGTGCCGGGATTGTCATCCAGGCCCATTCCTTGCGGTCGAGCCGCTTGAGAACAAGATAGTTTGCTGGAACCAGCACGATCAAATAGATCAGTAAAAAGGCACCGATAATCGAGGTGCCCGGTGCATCCAGCGATGGCCCACGCATGACGGCGCTTGAAAGAAGCGACACGTTGTAACTGCTGTCGGGATTTTCTTCCCGAGCAGCAGCCTGAGCGAGAACGGAAGAAGTGGGGTCGCGGCGGCTGGAAAAAAGCTGAGACCAGGTGGGAGGCAGACCTGCCTGCCCGGTAGTCCGGAACGCGCCTGCTGCCGGGTCGTAAGCAGCCAGTGTCACGATTCCAGCGCCGTAGGGACCGGAAACGATCAAAGGCGCGTGACTGGCGGCAGCCAGCAGAACCTGGACACCGGGCAGCGGTTTAGGGACCAGAAGCAATGCCCCGGCGGAACCGGCTCCTGGAATGGTCAGGCTGGTGCTTCCCGTGCTGATAGTCGCAGGCAGCAAGCCTTCGAAAAAGGCGGACTGGAAGCGTGTGGGGTCTGTCCCGCCGCAGACAATCAAATGCCCTCCGGAGATCACCCAGCCTTTGAGCGCGTTGGATTGCGCCTCTGTCAGCCCATCCAGAGGCGCATCGCTGCGGAGAAGAAACGAGTCGACCCCGGCATAACCAGCCGCTTTATCCGGCAGGTCAGACGCTGTCGCGAGTTCAGCCACCTGAAGTGTCGAGGGCATAACTCCGTTCGACATACCCCGGTTCGGCAGAGTAGCAGGGGCATTGGGAAGCGCAGGGCCGGTATGACATCCGTTCAGGAAGGTGAACGCGCCGGGATCGCCGCCAAAGCCGACCAGCAGCGAATCAGACCCCGAAACAGGGCCGCCCGTGAAATCAGCGCTTGTCGATGAGTTCTGAGTATTAATTTGCGCGAGAACACGCCCGCCGCCGCGTGCCCGGCCCTCGACTAGCTGCACAGTAAGATTAGCCTGACCGGGGTCGATGCCGCGTATATAGAGCGGGAAGGTTTGGGGTGTAGAGATGCCGCCGGACACCGTGATCGGGCAGGCGTAGATGATTGAGGAAGTGTCACTGCGGGCAGGCCGTCCATAAGCTTGCTGGCTGGTATCGGCAGATGTCAGCACCTGAAGCTGACCGGAGATCGGGTCCGCCCCTGGGTTACGAACTGAAACCGTGACCAGGCACCATCCGCCGGGCCGGTAATGCCCCGCGACGCCGAAAACGGCTGTGAGTGTAGGGCCATCGGCCCGGACAGCAGACAGGCAAAAACCGGTCAGCAGTGCAGTAGTTAGAATAAAGTGAAAAACACGCACTGCGGACCGGGTCATGAAATGAGCCTCAGTAGATTTTAGCGTCCGCCTTCGGCGGCTTCCAGCTCATCGTCGGAGATGTCGAAGTTCGCGTACACTTTCTGGACATCGTCATTGTCTTCCAGCAGATCGATCAGCCGCAGGACTTGCCCTGCTTCTTTGCCGGCGATGTCAACCGTCGTCTGGGGCAGCATGGTCAGCTCCGCTGAGGCGACAGCGATCTTGGCGGCTTCGAGCGCCTTCTGCACCGACTGGAAATCTTCCAGAGCGGTCGTCACTTCAAAGCCGCCTTCGTCGGTAGGCTGAATATCTTCCGCCCCGCCATCAATGGCCGCTTCCGTCAGCTTTTCTTCCGTGGTGACATTGGGATCAACAATAATGATCCCTTTCTGCTCGAACAAATAGGAGACACTACCCGACTCTGCCAACCGCCCGCCTGTTTTGGTAAACACGGACCGGACATCGGAGACCGTGCGCTGCTTGTTGTCGGTCAGGCAGTTGACCAGCACAGCAACGCCGCCGGGGCCGTAACCTTCGTAGGTCAGGTCTTCGTAGTTCGCGCCGTCCCCGCCGCCCACACCTCGGGCGATGGCCCGCTTGATATTGTCCTGGGGCATGGAGATCGCTCTGGCCCGAGTGATCGCTGCCCGGAGCGTGATATTGGAATCCGGGCTGCCGCCGCCGATTTTGGCCGCCACAATGATTTCGCGGGCAAGCTTCGTGAAGAGCTTGCCGCGCTGGGCATCGGTTTTGCCCTTCTGGTGCTTAATACTATGCCATTTGCTATGTCCTGACATCTGTGTCTCATCCTCTGCTGTCTTGTATTTAACGTGGTGCGCCCGAAAACGGTTCGCTGTATGAAATTATTATACAGAAAAAAATAGCCTGTCGTCAAGGATACTGCCAGATAAAGCCTTTACTTGACAAACGTCAGCCGATCTCCTATCATTACGTATGGTCCCGACTTCTTACAGCAGTAACCCCGCATTTTCCAGACCTGTCCCCCGGCAAGTCGCAACGACGTCAAAATCGCGGAAGAGCCGTATCAAAACCTGCCTCTATTTCCTCGCAGCGATTGTCCTTGCGGCTGCTTATGGACTGAGCTCAGTAAGGCCTACTCGGGCGATGCTGGACCATGGCAAAACGACTTATGCACAGGTAACCTACAAAGATTCGACGAGGCACAGGCATTCGACGACCTGGTCTCTCAGTTACAAATATCGAGTTGGCAAAACAGATTACACGGCAAGAAACGACGTGAGAGAAGCCCAGTATTACGCTGTCGGGATCGGAAGCCGGCTGTACATCACTTATTTGCCTGAGACGCCGTGGATGACCGAAATAGGTCCTGTTACGCAGCAGACCATGAATGATCAGACATTCAGCGACCTAACCATAGCAGGGGGAATTAGCTTACTTTTCCTGCTGGTTGTCTTTGGAACGGCAGCCTCGATTCGGGCTCAGGTCCGCCTGATGCGCTACGGCAGTGAAGGCCAGGCAATCGTGGCAAGCAAGCGGGAAACAGGAGGCAGACGCAAGAGTTCTGCAACTTACCTGATGACTTGCAACTTTTACGACGGCCAGCAGCCAGCCAGTAAAGAGTTCAATGTTGATCACAAGTTTTACGACGCAGTTCCAATCGGTTCGTCTTTGAGTGTTGTCTATATCCCCACTAAACCCCAAACCAGTATGCTCTATAAAGACATCACCGATGTCGTCATTGAAGCATAATGTGCGGAGCATCTTATTCGCTACGCTGAATCTCGAAGACCGTGCCACCTTTCAAGCGATCATTGACTATCATTCCAAAGATGTTTCCATCGGCATCAAGAATGATACCATTCGGCAGGTTCTTTGAAAAAGGAGCCAGATCGGTGACGGAATGGCTACCTTGTGCTAATTCGAAAATATAAGCGCTCGTTCCATCATTAGAAACTCTTGTTCCAAAAATGTTTCCTTGGCTATCCAAAGCAATACTGCCCCACAAACCCTCGAAGGAAGCTACTTTATTGACTGTGTTATGACCTTTTACCAACTCAAAAATGGTACTGTCTGCTACGTTATCCGTAGTAGTAAAAATATTTCCATTGCTATCAAGCACGACATTTGAAAACAACATAGTCCCATGCAAGGAAGCTAGAGTAGTTACGATATGGCTACCCGCGATGATTTCCCAGATGGTGCCACCTGTGAATTTAGCATTGGTCGTTTCCCCAAAAATATTTCCCTGAGTATCAAGGCCTATTCTCGCCGAAAGCGCACTATATTCGAGCACTGTAGCAATATTGTGGCTGTCTTTCTTAATTTCGTAGGCGAGACAGCTTTTATTACTGGACTTCAATATCGTGCCAAAGATGTTACCTTGTTCATCCAGGTTCAGCGATAGGGGGATGCCTTTCGGCAAAGAGATCAATGTAGTAACTGTATGGCTATCAGCAGCGATCTCGAAAACAGTTACAGTTTCCGGATCGTCCTTCATGGCTGTTCCAAAAATGTTTCCACTATTATCCAGCGCAAGATTGACAGGAACCGTTCCGAGGAATGAGGCCACGGTAGTCAAGGCGTGTGTGCCTTTCATAATCTCAAAGATCGTGCCACCGGTAAAATCTATTGTCGTTCCAAAAAGGTTTCCATGTTGATCGAGTACAAGATTGGTAGGATACTGTATGGGAAATGTGGCTATTGTATTCAAAGTAGGCTGTGCCTGAACAGCAGACAAACCTCCTAAAGCTAGAAGGAACGCCGAAAAGGATGTCCGCATGAGGAGTGAAATGAAGCGGCAAAAGCATTTTGGGCTGAACATATTAATCCTTTTCCTAGTTGAAGCCTCATTTGGATTACGAATAAATGTAAGGCGCGAAACTTGTGTTTGTCAAGTTTCTTAGGGCGTTTGCCAGTTTCAAGGCAGCGGGTCTTCGAATGTCAGCAGCCAGAGGGAGTAGTCGATAGTTACGCGGCTGTGCTGGGATAAGAGAGGGACGCCGGGAATCACCCCGGCTTTGAAGTCGTAGAATAAACCTATTGCGTAAGTCACCCGGTCGGAAGAGCGAGAGTTTAGAAGTGCAGAATGTCTGCTTCGCAGACGGAAAAGACGCTCGTCGCGGACGAACGTTCTACCGTCACACAGTGATACGCAGTAATGCCGTCCTCGGCATACATTCTGCTTTCTCAAAGCCCTGGTCTTCAGACCAGGACTCATTTCGAGGACTTATGGAAGAGGCTTAGTACCCTTCTTCGTCCAAAAACGCGGTCATTAAGTCAAGGAAAAGCTGGCGCAAAGTGACGTTTCCGTGGTCAAGGCAGTAACGCTTGGCCCGGTGAAACAGGGCAGGCGACATATCGACAGTCGCTTTGGCCCCGTTCGGATGCAGGGTCTTGTGGGCCAGCATGGATTGGACCCGCGCAATCAGGGCCGCACTTTTCTCGGCTTCTGAGTCGATAACCGGCTCTAAATTGACGGCAGGAGCAGCGTCTGTCAGATACTGGGAAAGCACCAGATCGTCTTCGCGCAGGTCGGAAGGAGGCGGCGCGACGACGACTTCTGGAGAAGCTTTGATTTCCGGGACGGGGGCGGATGCAACCGGCGCAGCAGGTTCAGATGCAGACTTTTTTTGTTCGCGCATGTTGGCGAGGCGAAGCTCGGCGAGCGTGGTCATCGGGACAGTCTCCTAGGGTGGTACATTTTTATTTGCCGGTGTTCTTGAGCTGAACCGGCCACTTTTTCTCGCGGCTCATCTCCGAAAGCGTGCGCTGGACAAGGGCGGTTGTCATCAGGCGCTGGTCGCGGACATAGCCGTTGACAAATAACGCATCGCAGAGAACACAGACATCGCGGGGCATGCCCTTTGTGATGGCATGGACATCGGCGAGAGCCTGCTCTTCAAAGTACGTATCGATCTCGCCGCCGCCCGCTGTCTTGATCCGAAACGCGATCATGTCGGTCATCTCTTCCACAGAGAGCGGGTCCAGGCGACCTACCACGGCGATACGTGACCGAAACGCATCATGGCGTTCCAGCTTCTTCGGCAGGTTGTCCTGAGCCAGCATGACGACCGTAATCAGCTTGGTCTGAGCAGTTTGGAAGTTGGTCAGATCCGAAATCGCATCGATCACGCGCGAGACTAAGTTCTGACCTTCGTCGAGCAGAAGCACCGGATGACGGCCCGCCATGTATTCGTCGAGCAGAAACTGTTCCAGTGCCTGGCGGTTCTGTGCCTCAGTCCGCAGCGCCGTGATCCCGTAAGCCTCTAAAATCAGCCGCAGAAACTGCCCTGGTGTCCGCACGGGAGCACCCGGCAGAAAAGCCACCGTTTTTGTTTCATCGTCTTCCCAAGTCATCTGAAGAGAGTTAGCGATTGTGGTTTTGCCTGCCCCGACCGGCCCGGTCAGCACGGCCAAACCGCGCTTCTGGTCGACGGCGTAGCGCATCTTTGCGATAGAAACTTTATGCTCGACACTGGGAAAAGCGTAGCGCGGATCAGGCTGAACGGAGAACGGTGTCTCGCGCAGGCCGTAAAACTCTTCATACATGGTGTGGGTTCACTTTGCGGATCGGAATGGGAAACTTTGTTTTACGTTACCGTAATGGCTCATTATAGAGGAATTCGCGGCCAAAATCAAGTGCTAATCTTACGGTACAACTTGAAGCAGCGGCAAAATCAACGTTTGACTTAACAATAGACCGGCACTTCCAGTGCCGGTCTATTGTTAAGTGAAAGCCGCTACGCGACTAAAGACTAACCTCTCAGCCAGTTCCGTAGTCGCCTCGATACGCAGTAATGCCGCAGGCATACTTTCATTCAAGAGTAGACCGGCACTTCCAGTGGCGGTTCTAATTCACGCAAGAGTCTTATAAATCTCTGTCAGGGTATCGAGCATCGTTTGGAGGCCGTAACTGGCTCTAACCAGAGATGCCGCGCTTGCAGCGAGATTACGCCGCAGGCGGGCGTCACTTTGCAGTCGGCTGAGGGTAGCAGCCAGTGCATCAGGGTCATCGGGGGGAATAAGCAGGGCCGTTTCGCCGTCCGTCAGCATCTCCGCAAGGCCGCCGACACGGGACGCGACCACGGGGACTCCGGCTGCCATGGCTTCGAGCGCTGCGATCCCCTGCCCCTCTCTTCGAGATGGCACGGCAAAGACGTCAGCGGCAGCCAGCAGGGGGCGCACATCGTCAAGACGTCCCAATAATTTGACACTGGGGGGCAGATCGTGCGACAGCGACGTAAAGAGCGGGCCATCACCGGCAATGAGAAATGTCATGCCGCCCCGCTGCCGGGCGGCTTGCAAAAGAGTATCCAGGCCCTTTTCCGGCGAGAAACGGGCAGCAGTCGCCACGACAAAAGCAGATTCAGGCAGAGCGTATTCTGCACGGGATTGAGCGCGGCTGATTGGAGAAGGCGAAAAATAGGAATGATCGATGCCGTTGGGAACAACTACTATCTTTGAAGATGGGACACCGCAGGCGGCGACACTGTCTGCTACGGATTGGGAAACCGCAAGAACTTTCACGCAGTGCCGGCCAATGAAGGAAATGCCAAGACGCGCGGGCACGTCAAAATCGATTTGATTGTGCGCCGTGAAGATGAGCGGGAACGGTCGATGGCGGTGTGCCAGAGCAGCGATCCAGGCCGCCCGCACTCCATGTGCATGAACAATCTCGCCAAACTGCGGCTGGACACGTGCCAATTGCCGAGCCAGCCGCAGGTCAGAGAATAAGGCTAGTTTGGGAGCAATCTTCAGTGGGATAGTCGCGTACAGATGGCGGCTGTCTTGAATGTCGCGGATGAATGACCCCGGCGCGGCCACGGAATTCGTGACCTGCGCCGGATCAAAACCATCCAGCAGGTTCAGAACGTGCCGCCGGATTCCGCCCGTTGCGGGGCGCACTACGTGAAGAACGCGCACAGGACTTGTCACGGCAGCGAGGCGACCCGTACCGGATGATGATGCCGACGGCGGCGGTGATGACCCTCGGTGTCATCTGCTGCCATTGCCACTTCAGGCGGGGCCGCGCCAAAAATGCTCTGGATCATGGGCCGTGCTTCCGGCCAGTTAGTTGCGACGTTGTTTCCGACGGGAAGGCTCGGCAGTGTTTCCATGCTGACCTGCTGATGGGGGGTGTCATGGACAAACCGAGCCAATGCGACTTCCTGGGGCGCAGTCAGATCACTGTCGATATGCTTGTCGATGGTATCCAGCATCGAGCCGATCTCAGCCAGCGCCGCCGGAGACCGCAGCTTGTCTTTCAGTGCCGCAAGCAGAGTCTGCTGGCGGCGGGTTCGGACAAGATCGCTGTCGGAGTGTCGGAAACGGACAAAGCCCATGGCTTGTTTCCCATCCAGATGCTGCATTCCGGGCTTCAGATGGATATGCAGATGGCCCCAGTTATCGTCATAGTCCATCTTTTTGTCGACGTTCAAATCGACGCCGCCAAGAATATCAATGGCCTGCTCGAAGCCTTCGAAGTCCAGGGCGATATATTTGTCGCTGTTAATGCCGAACGTGTTCTGAACCACTTGCTCCGACAAAGCCGGGCCACCGAACTCATGCGCGGCATTGATTTTGGTCGTGCCATGCCCGGGAATATGGGCGAGGGTATCACGCGGGATCGAAAGCAGGGACACTGTGTTTTTAACAAAATCGACATGCGCGACCATCAGCATATCCGATCGGGCGCGGCTCTTCAGGATTTGGTCCGTGCGGTCGTCATAGTCCCGGTCCCGCCCGATAATCATCAGGTTCAGAGCAGGCTGCCCCGGAAAGACTTCGGACACGGATTGATGCTGGAAAAGAGGCGGTAGATACTTCTGGAATGTCGAGGTAGTTCGGTAGAGATAGCCGCCGTAAACAGAGGCGGCAGTGAGGGTCAGCAGAGCAAGCCCGCCAAAAAAGCGCGTCACTTTCTGAGCGGAGGAGCGGCGGCGCATAGACCGCCGGGGCGTCACAGGTCGGCGCGAGATCTGTGTCATAAAAAAATAAGTACTCCGATGCGAGGATTTTGTAATATAGGCAGCCGAAAAGGTGGCTGCTTGATTATAACTCACATCGGAGCGGTTGTCAAACAAAACTCTCCGTCTTTTTTACGATTCTTTTGCGATGTCGCTCAGATTTCGCATCAGTGTCAGCGCATCCTCGTAAGGACGCTGCCAAGTATTGCGGCCAAAGATAAGCCCAGCCGCGCCTGCGGCGAATGACTGCCGAGCTTTCAGGAGAAGCTGATCGTCCGGCTCCTTCTCGCCACCCGAGATCAAAACCAGCGTCCGGCCAGCGCTTTTAACCACGCGGGCGATCCCTTCTTCGGGCGAGAAGGCTATCGTATCGTAAGGTTTCGGCGAGGCAGGTGTCGGGCTATGAGTGGGGAAATTGACTTTGACCACATCTGCGCCCATCTCAGTCGCAACACGGGCGGCGTAATCGATGGCCCAGACACTTTCTTTGCCGCCTTTTGCTTCGACTGCTTCGCCGCGCGGGTAGGCCCAAATAATAGTCGGCATTCCAAGCCGCTCGGCATCGCGCCGGACTTCCGCCCACTGAGCGAAGTCTCTGTCCTGAGCAGGAGAACCGACGTAAAGCGTGTAGCCGACGGCATCCGCCCCAAGCGCAACGGCGTCTTCAACCGAAGCATTGCAGGAGGAAAACGATTCGGCGTCGGACGGGATTTCCGTCTTGCCGTTGAGTTTGACAATCAGTGGCAGGCGACCGGCATAGGGGTTCACATATTTCTGAGCCAGGCCATATTGCAGCGCGATACCCGAGTAATTGCCTTCGATTGCAAGCTTGAACTGGAAGTTAGGGTCAGCAGAGTCGGGGTTGGCAAAAAAGTCGCGCGGGCCATGCTCCAGACCCTGGTCAATCGGCAGGAGCAGCAATGTTCCATTGCCGGGGCCATGCTCATGCAGAAGGCGGTGCAGACGGACACGCTTGCCAGTCGAAAGGTGGTCGAGATCGTTCAAGGTCAGTCGTTGTGCCATTTTAGGTGTCCTTAATCAGCGAAAGCATCTAAAAGAAGTTTTCCAATTCGGAGCAGGGATTAAACGTCCGGCCATATCTCTGCGGCGTGAGCCAGATTGTAGCACGGACGTACTGCGGAGTCAAGAAAAAGCCTCACCTACTGAGTATTAGTAGGTGAGGCTTGAGTCAGAGGAGACAAATTAGGTAGGGCTGAAGGTCAGCGCAAAGTTGCCGAGGTTTCCGGTTCCAGCAGCCTGCTTGGTGCTCTCAACGTTTTGAGCATCCGTTGTAACCGCTGCCGTGTAGCCCGGAGAAACTGCGACGCCGCGGAACCACTTGACATGGCCGTCAGCAGCCAGGAAGTTGGAGCCGTCTGTATGGATTCCCGTGATGCCGGTGAAATCCGCCGTCTGGTTGGTTGGGGAAGTCCCCCCCATGATTCCAGTCGCATATTTCATGCCGTTGTCGGCAGTGGCGTCGCTGTTTGTTGAAACCATATCAGCCGGAGCATTCGCAGTGTTAGCCGTAGTTGCCACGTCCAGACCATCGACGGCTGGTGACAAGTTAGTAGCCGTGTTTCCCACGGTGGTATAGCCTTCGTCCGCGCTTGAGCTGAAGTAGGAAGTTGCATTCTGGTCTTCGGTCAGCAGGACGGTGCTGGCCGGTGACTGCTGGGAAGAAAGGGAGCCGGATGCGCCGCCGCCCCGCAAGTTTTTGTTGAATGCATAGGAAACAGGCTGCGCCGTGACGCCATTTGTCGTCGCTCCGGCACCGGTGCTGTCATCCGGGCACTTGTAGACACCAGTTGCTTTGACGTAGGCATAAAGCTGACCTGCCCAGCCTGCGCCGGTCGGTGCCCCCGTCGTCGTGTTATCGAAACCCGGGATATAACGGCCGCTAGGCATCTGTTCGTCAGTGTCCTGTGTGTACTGAATAAATGCCAGGCCAAGCTGCTTCATGTTGGATTCGCAGGAAGCACGGCGGGCGTTCTCGCGCACCTTCTGGAAAACAGGGAAAAGAATCGCCGCGAGAATCGCGATAATAGCGATGACGACGAGGAGTTCGATCAATGTAAAGCCGGGACGGGTCTTCATTTTAGAAACGTGTGACATGGATACATCCTTTTCAGTCTTAACAAACGCAATTCGACAGCGGAAAGACAGCAGTGTTCCCGCAAAACTTGAAGGTCTTCATCTTTGAAGTAGTCAGTGTGAGTGACTATAGCCTGTATACGCAAACCGGTTCTGGAAGGTCGCACTATAC
Organism: Janthinobacterium lividum; assembly: GCA_050954545.1. Classification (GTDB taxonomy): domain Bacteria; phylum Armatimonadota; class Armatimonadia; order Armatimonadales; family Capsulimonadaceae; genus JANXMY01. The sequence continues at coordinate 22,300 of JBPBQB010000307.1, forward strand.
TTGTGTTCTTTTCCAGCATTGCAACGGCCAATCACATACTATTCATATTATAACTTATCGGCGAACGGTTGTCAACATTTATTTTATGAACATGGCTAAATAACATTTGCTGTATCAAGCTTCACTGTCGATTATTGCGTACTATTATGAATTTCGGATGAATTTACAGGGATCGAGCCTCATTTTTGAGCAAGCTGACTGATAGTCACAAATTGGTATCCACGCTGACGAGCGGCTGTTATAATCGCAGGCAGGGCTTGTAGCGTCTCAGGGATACCGTCATGAAGCAAAATGATAGCACCGTTTTCGAGATGTGCGAGTGTCCGGTGTAAAATCACAGGAGAAGGTGGCCGGGTGAAGTCACCTGGATCATCTGTCCAGAGTGTCGTGATATAGCCGCGCTGAGATACTTCCCGGACTACTTCCCCATTATATTCGCCGCCTGGAGGCCGGAAGAAGCGGACCGGTGCTCCGGTCGCTTTCGTGATTGCGGCGTCACACTGATCCAGCTCATAGGCAATCAGCTCCGGCGGGATCAAAGTCAGATTGACATGGTCATACGTGTGGTCGCCGACTTCATCTCCCTCGGCCACTTCAAGCTGGACCAGGGTGGGATTTTTTTCGACTTGTTCCCCGACCACGAAAAAAGTCGCGGGCGTATGCATCCGCCGCAGGATATCCAGAAGCTGCAGGGTATAGACCGGGTGCGGGCCATCATCGAAAGTCAGCGCGATGCGCGGCTTACGCGTATCCCCACGCAGGATCTTATTGAACCCGTAGCGGCGGTCTCGTGCGTACTCATCCTTTGCCAGCAGCGTCTCATAGGGCTGCTTGGTTTCGGGAAAGCTGGGCGCGTTGTAGAATGCCGGCGGCAGCAGCGCAGGGATGGCAGAAGCATGTTTCGGCGTGTCTGCATGGAGCGGGGCAAGACACAGAAAAGCCGCGAGGAACCCAAGTCGTCTCAAAATCCCGCCTCTGTGCCAGTCTCAAAGACAGCCTGGTCGATCCGCAGGTCGCGCAGCACCAGCCCGGACAGCAGTTTCGGATAAAAGAACGTGGATTTCTGCGGCATGACGTCGCCTGCGAGTGACACGTCTTTAATCTCTACGACAGTCGGCCTGCCGAGCAGGAACGCGGCCTGAGCCTCCCCGCGTGACACGGCAGCAGCGGCTTCGGACAGTTCCCGCGTGTAGGCCACATGGTTTCCCGCTGCGACCATCGCCATATCAATCCCCAGGCAATCCTCGAATATCAGTGTCCCAAGCAATGTCACCGGCAGGCACTTGACAACATCGGAGCCTGTGCCGGGGATAAGTGACGGCAGTGTATCCATTTCCACGTTCAGCACGGCAAGATGGACTGACCCAGGCGGGAGAACTACGCCAAACGCGACTTTTCCAGTGGCAGCCAGCGCCGCAATCTCTGCTTCGATCACCTCAGCGCTGCTTTCGGTGAGTGTGAAACGGGAAGCCAGAGCCGACGTCAGCGTGTCGATCTTCTCCGCAGATACGTTCCTGACCAGCCGGTGAGTCGGCAGAACAAGCAAGCCTTCGTCCTCAAAGGCAGTCAGCGTAATCAGAATATAGTCAGCAGCGAGAGGCTTTTCTCCCGTATTTGACTCTCGAACTTCGCGCTGATAGTTCAGCGACGTTTCATACCGGTGATGCCCGTCGGCGATAAAGACAGTCTTGTCAGCCATCAAGTCCTGCAAAACAGCCTGCGCGTCTTCATCCACGATCCGCTCGATTTTATGGGATGAGCCGATGACACCGTCGACGCGCTCGATGACGGCCTCTCGGTCGTCATACTCGCCCAAAAAGCTCTGAACAGCATTGTCCGGATCACTGTAAAGGCCGTAGATCGACTCGAACTGTGCTTCTGTCGTTCGCAGCAGCTCCAAACGGTCCGCCTTCGGCCCGGTCAGTGTCTTTTCATGCGGCAGGACTTTCCCGGTGCTGTAGTCTTCCAATTTCAGCAGGCAGATCAGCCCGATTCGCTCGGGGAACGTCTGCCCGGTCACGGGATCATTGAAAGTCTGACGATACATATAAAATGCTGGTGTATCTTCCGCTTTCAGCACGCCCGAGGCCAGCCATTCGCGGAAGAGCTGCGAAGCCTGAGCGTATTTGTCTTCTTCGCGTCCTAAAATCAGCCGCACGACATTGGCGGGATTCTTCGCGTAGAGATCATTTTGTTCCGCAGGTGAGATGACATCATAGGGTGGTGCGACAAGTAAGTCTAATGCTGCTCCGGCAGCGTTCGGATCGTAGCGGATGCCTCGAAACGGCAGAATATCAACCATGTTCGTTTCCTTTGTGACTTAGCATACCTGATTGCAGAGCCGCTTGGCAAGGAATCTCAGGAACCCCCAGCGTTCCGATGGGGTTCCAAATGTGCCCGCAGTAACCCGAAGTTGGGTATACTTCTCATGTCGCTTTCTTCACGAACATCCCTGTGGTGCCGATTGCCATGGAACTTACTGGTACTGCCTTAATTATGACCGAAATCACTGCTGACCCGACCGTTCTAAATGCTTTGGAAAAGATCCGAACCCAGTATCCCGAAGTGCCGTTTCTGGCGCTCGGGCAGACCGTATTCTGGGACGAGCCGGTCAAAGCCGTCTGGCGACGTCTGCTGGATACGTATCTGCCCGGTTCGACGCTGATCGCCGGAGTCCATGACACGGATTATTTCGCCAAGACGTCAGCCCATGTCCGGGATGACCAGAAGTTTGTTGCTCTGCCGCATGACGATGGTCAGACACGCGATCTTTGGAGCGCGGCAGGAGAAATGTCGGCCCTGTTCGGCAGCGAAAGTGTGCCCACACGGGCGATGTTTTTAAAGAACGCCGTTCCGTTCGACTGGCTCGGCAAGAGCTATCCCGGCGGCAAAAAAGCGCTGTACGAGGATAAAACAGCGGCCTGGGGCTGGCGCGGCATTGTCTACACAGACTCAGACAGCATCATCGCTCACGACATTCCGATTTTAGACATCAAAGATGCTCTTTTGGAACAGATCGATTGGGGTTTCGCGGAAAGTCTGGCCTGCGTGGAGAATCCACAGGCTCGGGCGTCTGCCCTTGAAGTGGCGGCGATTGTACGTGGCTGGGTTTTGGAGTTTCTGGAAACCTGCGATGAGTCCTGTCGGCTGTCTGATCTCTATCAAATACTTCTGCCCCGCTTTTATGAATTGTTACTCGGGGCTCCTCCAGCCGATTTCCAGGCAACCGCTTCTACCGCACTTTTCCAGTTCAACCGTCAGACTTATACCCTCCCCCGTTTCAATTTGGTCAGCCTGTTTCTGAGACGCGAGACACGGCTGATTGCCCGTGCGGCTTACGACAAATCCGTAGGCGGCCTGGGAATGTACCCGCTGGATGCGTTTGGCCCCGGCGCGATTCCGTTTGACCTGGTCATTCCGGGTGTCGGACGCGGCACGATTCGAGTCGCACCGGCAGCGCTGATTATCGAAACGGCCCCTATTGAGATCTTCATTCCGGTCAGTGAGCGAATCGAGACGCTGGCCCAGCTTGCAGATGTCACTGAGAAACACTTCGGCCCTGGCGTCGTGCTTGTCGGGAAAGCGATCACGCTGGCTAACATGATAGCGGCGGAACATCTGGTCGTCTTTCACGAGACTGCTTCGGCGTACACGAGTGCCACTCAGGCGATGAACGCCCATCTGGCTGCGAACAGTCTGCCGCAAACGCTGTATCCGATTGTCCGGCTGACCTATCCAACCTGGGATGCTTTGGCGGCTGTCCCGCCGACTACCGTGTTTCGGCTGCCCGCGCATCTGGCCGCAACGTTCAAAGCGGAGACTATCACCGCCCCTGAGCTTGCCGGACGCTGGCGAGAGGTTTCCGAGACCTGCCGACAGACGCTGCGCGAAAGCCGAGCCCTGCCGAGCCCGCGTTCATTGATGTCATACTTAGAAGACCATGATGCCCAGTGCTGGTGCGAGATGCGCTCGGAGTATGACCAGGAGTTGGACAAGCTGAAGCAGATTGCATCGCATAGTGAAACTCTGCGCGGACGAGTCGAAGAGCACCAGGAAGAGATACGAGTCTGGCAGAAAGAGCGTTTGGAACTGGAACGTCGCAAAGGTGAGGACTGGCGGCACTCCATGCAGCCGCTTATGGCCCGTCTGCCCGACGCTCAAAGAGAAATCGACCGGCAGATCGCGATCCGCGCCCATGCGTTTGATGAACCAATCGACGAAATCCGTGAGCGCATTACGGCAACGCGTATTATGCTGTCTGAGTTCAAGCGGCAGCGCCGCCTCTTGGAACGCAGCCCGGAGGCAGTGGCTGTCAGAGCACGTATTGCGGAGATCGTGCGTGATGCTCAGATGGCGCGTCTGAATCTAGTCCGCAATGCTTATTTGACTTTGGAAGGTCTGGAACACACCCAGCTCCGCCCGTCAGCCTGGTGGCTGCCGCTGGTCGACCCGACTGGCGGCTGGCTGAATGCAATGGCATCGGGTACGCAGGCACGCTTAGAACCGCTGGCGTAAAGGAACCGAACGTTGATGCTGTTGCTCCGCTGGCTTTTAAGCGCATTCACTTTATACTTGACCGTGCTGGCCGCGAATATTTTAGATTTGCATTACCCAGCTCTGAACCTGCGTTTTTTTGTTGCACCAGGCCTTGCAGGAATAGAAGGATTGCTGGTGGCTGTGCTGGCATTGGGAATTGCGAACGCCGTTTTGCGGCCTATCTTGAAGGCACTGACATTGCCGCTGACCTGTCTCACATTCGGGCTGTTTGCCTTTGTCATCAATGCCGGGCTGTTTTGGCTGGCGGGACAGGTTCTGCCGACTAAGTTTCATATCGCAGGCTGGCAGGGCGCTCTCTTCGGGTCACTTGTGATGGGAATAGTCGGCGGGATATTGAACAACGTATTGATCTCGAAACGCGAACGGGAACGGAGGCGCTGATGCAGTTAGTCATTATCACGGGAATGTCGGGGGCAGGCAAAGCATCGGCGGCCAAAGTCTTTGAGGACATGGCATACACGGTGGTAGACAACCTGCCACCGATTTTGCTGCCGGAACTGGTTGCCAAATGCGTTTCGGCAGGCGAACAGCCGCCCGGCCAGAGGCTCGCGGTCGTCATCGATGCCCGTTCCGGCTCATTTCTGATGGGTCTGGAACCGGCATTAACCCTGGTGCATCAAGCCGGTGTCAAACCGGCAGTCGTGTTTTTGGATGCGTCGGACGCCGTTCTAGTCCAGCGGTTCAAAGAGACCCGCCGCCGACATCCGCTGTTTGAAGAGCATGGCGGCATACTTGGCAGCGTCGTTGCTGAGCGGGCACTTTTGGAAAACATCAAAGAAAGCGCCGATAAGATCGTTGATACCAGTGATATGAACTCGTCCGAGCTGCGAAACCTCCTACTGACGGAGTTCTCGGCGGGTCAGGACAAAAATCAGGGCCTGATTGTCACGGTCAACTCGTTCGGCTTCAAGTACGGCCTGCCGCTCGACGCCGATTTAGTTTTCGATGTCCGGTTTCTCGTCAACCCCCATTATGTCGACGACCTGCGGCCTTATGACGGGCGCAACCAGATCATTGAAGAGTTTGTCATGCGTGACCCGGACAGCGGCCTTTTCCTGCAGAAGCTTTACGATCTGATGGATTGGAGCGTCCCACGCTATGTCGCGGAGGGCAAAGCCTACCTGACCGTCGCCATTGGATGCACCGGAGGGCGTCACCGCTCAGTGGTCGTCTCGGAGAAGCTCGGCGAACATCTGACTCAGCTCGGCTACCGCGTTCTGGTTCAGCATCGCGACGTGAACAAGTGAGTTTCCACGCATGAAACGTCTGCTGTCCCTGCTGAAATGGCTGTATCCCGGAATGCGGGTCAAGCGCTGGATGCTGCTGACCCTGGTCGGCCTGCTGCTGGTGCTGGCAGGCATCGCACTGGCTGTTAACATCGGCTGGAGCGATTATTTGGAGCGGCTGGATGACCTCATGGTCTGGACTTTCGCCAAGACCAGCCTAGACACGAGCGACCCTAAAGTCTACCTGCCGATGGGCTTTGCCCTGATTTCGCTGGGCCTGCTGCTGGTTTTTGTTTCCTACTTCCAGTTTAATAGGTCGGTTCTGACGACGGTCGCTCCCGAAGCGCGGGAAGATCTGGCCGATAGAATCTTCCAGCGCCGAAGCCTCGCTCAAGGCCATAGAATAGTCGTCATCGGCGGTGGAACCGGCCTGTCGACCATGCTGCGCGGCCTTAAAGAGCGCACCTCAAATATTGTTGCTATTGTGACAGTCACCGATAACGGCGGCTCATCGGGCCGCCTGTCACAGCAGATGGGTGTCCTGCCACCGGGCGATATTCGGAACTGCCTGGTCGCACTTTCCGACTCCGAGCCTACCCTGGCGAGCCTCTTCCAGTTCCGCTTCGATGAAGATCAAGAGGGGCTTGCCGGTCATTCGTTCGGCAACCTCTTTATTGCGGCTATGACCGAGATCTATAAAGGCAACTATGAGCAGGCCATCGCCGCGACTTCCAAAGTCCTGGCGATCCGCGGTAAAGTCTATCCCTCGACCACGCAGAATGTCATGCTGCTGGGCGAAATGGAAGACGGCAGCATTATCGAAGGCGAGACTCAGATCGCCCATCATGTCCTGCCGATCAAACGGATGTACCTGCGCCCGGAGAACACGCGGCCTCTGCCAGAAGCATTGGAAGCCATTCGTTTAGCGGACGCAATTATCATGGGGCCTGGCAGTGTCTTCACCAGTATTGTCCCCAATTTTCTAGTCGATGGCATTGCCGAAGCCGTCGACCGCAGCAAAGCCGTCAAGATTTATGTCTGCAACGTCATGACCCAGCCCGGTGAGACCGACAATTTCACCGCCTCCGACCACCTCCGCGCCCTTGCCCTGCACGCCCCCGGCAAGCGCCTCTTCGACTACGCGCTCATCAACAAAGAGTCGCCCAGCCACGAAATATTGGAGCGCTATGAAAAATACGGCCAGCGCTTCGTCACCCCCGACGTCGAAAACATCCGCGCTATGGGCTATACCCCGGTCGCCGTCAATCTCATCTCCCAAACCGACATCGTCCGCCACGACCCCGCCCGGCTCACCGAAGCGATCTACCGCATTATTTTGTAAGAGTGCATCCCGCCCTGAAGGGCAGGTCTGGAGGCGAAGCGCCAACCGGGCGGTGCCCGGAAATGCCAATTGCTGATGGCATTCTTATTCTTCCGCACACTGTGCGGTTGGCGCTTCGCCTCCAGACCTGCCCTTCAAGGCGGGGTCCAGACAAAAAAGCCCCGCTATCACAGAATGATAGCGGGGCTTTTTGGCATTAAGAGTTGATCGGATCGGTGCGGAAATCGTTGTCGGCTTTGCTGCGCCAGATCTGCTGGACTTGTTTATACTTGACGTGTCCATCCGAGTAGAGCGCATTAAAGCCCTTGCGGTGCCGGGGCGAGACGGCGGCTTGATTGGCTTTAGCCGCGAAAGTCGTGCCGGTGGTGGTATCGTAGGAAGTCGCGGCTCCGGTTGCCGGGTCCAGATACTGAGGCGTCAATGACCCACGCCCTAACGCTCCGTCCTGCCGAGCGGCATCTGTGGCGATCAGAAACGATGCCGGAGCCTGAACACTCGCGAGTATAACACTGTCGTTGAAACCGAAGGTCGGGTTTGCCGCGAAGTAAGCCGCCGTCGAGACGCCTGGCCCAGTCGCCGCTCCCCGATTTTCGTTGACGTTGAGGCCGTAGTCGTTGGCCCAGTATATCACGACGGGGGCAGTTGAGCTCGGAACCCCTGCTGCTCCCGTGCTGACTCCTGCCCATGGGGTGCCGTCTGGGTCTTTCCAGACACTGCCGTCGGTGGCCGAGCCTTTTGGGACATAGCCGGCCAGTCTGCCTCGTATGCTATAGGTCAGAGCGGTCACATCCGAGTTTTCAGTAGCGTCCAGCGGCCCTTCACGTTCGGTGACTGTCGGCGGATAAGTTTCTTCGCTGTCCTGAAGGTACTGGATCACGCCGAGCCCGATCTGCTTCAGGTTTGAGGCGCAAGTGGTACGACGTGCGTTTTCGCGGACACTCTGGAACACGGGAAACAAAATTGCAGCGAGAATCGCGATTATTGCGATAACAACGAGCAGCTCGATGAGCGTAAAGCCGGTACGTCGTACCGGCAGGCGAGAATGGTGGATTAGGTCAGCGGTCATGTGTGGTCTCCTTAAATGTGAGCAGAGTTAGGTGAAAACAAAAAAGAGGCTTCGCCCTAAAATTAGGGGCGAAGCCTCTCGTAGACGAGTCAGCTCTCACGTTCGATCAATTGCTGTTAAACTAAACGGATCTTTTCCGTTTTGTCTATCTGGACGATGCGGCCATTTTGGATGATAATCTGAACAACGCCAAATTGGACGCTGCTAATCGCCTGCTGAACCGCAGTCATCGGCAGCGTTTCTTGAGGCGGAAAGACTTGCTTCGTCTTAGCAGGCTCGCTTAATGTTTTTTCTTGGGTGCTCATCTGACCGTATTATAGCGGCTATTCACTAGTATGTCAATAGCAATAGTATCTTTATGCCCTTGCTTGTGCTTTTTTCACTATCGCCACGACTAAATAGACGATAATCAAGATCAGCACTATTCCGAGCAAAAGCTTTGTGAAGTCGAACGAGCCTGGATAATAGCTGCCGCCGGAGTAGATCGGAGGCGAGTAGTAGAATCCCGGATAAAACGGCGTATACATATACCACATCGGATGCACCCAGCCGTAGGAGTAATCGGACATACCGCCGTAATACCGCGCCGAGCCGTACCGACCGCCGTAGTTGACACCGCGTGTCGAGACAGGTGTTCGAGAAGTAAAGCTGGACACCCGCGATGAACTGCCAAAGCCACCTCGGGAAGAGCTGCCGAAGCCGCCGGAACGTCCGAATGACCCGCCAAATCCCCGGCTGCCGCCTCCGAAGGACCCCCCGCTGCTCCCGCCGCCAAACGAGCGTCCACCCCCGAAGCTGCCCCCACCCCCGCCAAACGAGTGCCCGCCGCCCCCAAAGCTGCCGCCGCCTCGCGCATAGCCCGGATGAACGATAAGCAGGCTCAGAAGAACCGCCAGAACGACTTTGATCGCCGCATTATGTCTCATATTGTGTATCTCCTATGCAATTAGACCCGAGATGCAACAAAAAGTTGCGCTTCAGGGATGCTGATTGGGATCGTCTACTGTCAAGCCTTCGGCAGATGCTGCCGCATTCAGTTCTTGGTCCGCAGAAATAAAGGTAATCGGTGGCAATCCTGCAAGGAGCGCCTGTCGATTTACCTCCCTTCCTGCTGCCAGTTGAACAGCATCGTACCCACGTAACCCATGAAACTGTGCTAATTGAACTGCCTGATCGAGAAGAAAGTCAGAAATCTCAACAATCTCATAGTCCGTAGCATAATCTGCTAGAAAAAGCGCACATGCGGGTGCAGCAATCTTTTGAGAGCGAATGTCGCCGCGCCCACGTCGTGTTATTGCAGAAGCGACTTCAACACTTGTGATTGCTGCAACGAATACTTGGTTGGCTGGCAAGTCAGTGAAGATATTTTTCACCCATTGCGACCCTGCTTCCCGGACATATCGTTTGATGACGGCACTGCTATCGGTAAAAAGCACACTCATTCAGCGGCGCTCCTCGATGATTGTCTCAGAAACAGGTTTCCCCTGCACTTCGATCAGCGGACGGTCAGCCGTTCTAGGATCACGCGGTGGAGCAAGCCGCTTGACAAGGCCTGATGCCAGCAGCGATTGTTCAAACAGTTTCTCCTTTTCGGTTTCCTCCATTTGCAGTGCGTTCGCTAAAAGCGCGTTCGCCATTGTATCTGCGTTCTGTCCATCTTGTGCTGCCCGCTCCCGCAGCCGCGCTTCGATTGCTGGTTCTAGTAGGATTGTCATGTTGTTGCCTTTCGTTACATTGTACCTATGATCCATGCAGCATTTTGTGGATTGTTGCCGCGAGCTTTCCATTCATGGCCGGGGCGTTTGCGATCTGTTCGACGCTTGCATGTTTGAGCTTTTCGACACTACCGAAGAAGCGCAGGAGGGCGCGGCGGCGAACTGTCCCGATGCCGGGGATCGTGTCCAGCACGGACATGGTCGCGTTCTTGCCTCGGAGCGTCCGGTGGTATGTGACTGCGTAACGGTGGACTTCGTCGCGAACACGCTGCAATAAGAAAAGAGCCTGAGAGTTGCGCGGCAGAACCAATGGATCGGATTTGCCGGGCGTGTAGACCAGCTCGAACTGTTTGGCTAGCCCGATCATGTTCAGCTCCATGCCAAGTTCAGCGGCGACGTTGACTGCCACAGAGAGCTGGCCTTTGCCGCCGTCGATGAGCATGAGATCAGGCAAAGTCGAGAACTTGACGTTGCCTGATTGGGCTTCTTTCAATCTACGGGTCAGGACTTCTCGCATCATAGCGAAATCGTTCGGCTCACCAGTATTGGTCGGCCTCTGGATCTTGAAGCGCCGGTAATCCGATTTGAGCGGCTTTCCGTCGTGGAAGACAACCATGCCGCCGACGGAGAAGCTGCCCTGAATTGTCGAGATGTCGAACGCTTCAATGCGCTGCGGCGGGGTGTCCAGCCCAAGCGCATCCTGAAGCTCCAGCAATGCACCCATCGTTCGGTCCTGCTCGGCGGATGCTGTCGCCTGCATCTGGTCCAGTGCCAGCTTTGCATTGGTCGCGGCCATGTCCAGAAGCTGCTTTTTCTCGCCGCGCTCGGGGACGGTCAGGGTCACTTTGGTGCCCTTCTTCTGCCGCAGCCACTGCTCAATAATCACGGTCTCCTCGACATGCGCGGGCAGGACGATCTCACTCGGCACATAAGCTGCCTCTTGATAGTACTGCTTGACAAATTCGGCAGTCGCATCGGCGATGCCTTCTTCGCCTTCCATGCCGTCGAGCAGAAAATGTTCCTGTCCTATCAGCTTGCCGCTGCGGATAAAGAACATCTGCACCGCCGATTTGCCGTGATCGGTGACCAACGCGACAATGTCTTGATCGGTCTGGTTGGTAGACACGACTTTCTGGCGCTCGATCAGTGTCTCGATTCCCTGTAATTGGTCACGCAGCCGGGCCGCTTTCTCGAATTGAAGGTCTTCGGCGGCTTCTTCCATCTCAGTCTTAAGCTGCTTGACAAGCTTATCCTGCTTGCCATCCAGAAAAAGCGCAACATCTTCGACCATGCGTCGGTATTCGTCTTTGTTGCCAAGCCCCGCACAGGGTGCATGAGGGCATCGGCCCATTTGATGGTACAGGCAGGGCCGCTGAACAGGCGTGTTGTCCCACGACTTACGGCAGGTGACAAGGGGAAACAGGCGATAGATCAAACGCAGGCTGTCCCAGACCGCGCGGGAGTTAGTGAACGGCCCAAAATACTTGTTGCCGTCGGTCTTGACTTTGCGGGTTATTAAAAGCCGTGGAAACGGTTCGCTCATGGTCAGCATCAAGTAGGGATAATGCTTGTCATCCCGCAGCCGGACATTATAGTGGGGCCGATGCTGTTTGATTAAATTGCATTCCAGCACCAGTGCTTCCAGCTCACTGTCGACGACGACAATGTCGAGATCGACAATGCGCGAGACCAATTTGCGGGTCTTCGCCGTGTGCTGGGCGCTTTTCTGGAAGTAGGAACGGACCCGGTTTCGGAGGTTAACAGCCTTGCCGACATAGATGATCTCCCCGGCCGCATCTTTGTAGAGATAACAGCCAGGGGATGTGGGAAGCGATTTCAGCTTTTCTTCGAGCGTAGGAGAAACTGCCATAATGGGTTTATTATACCCGTTAATAGGACAGACGTTCGGTGGGAGGAAGGAATCAGGGGAGGTTGGGTATCAGAGAGCCACGGAGTAAAGAACCCCGGCCTTAAGGCCGGGGCCTTAACAAGTTCTATATGTAAAAAGTTCCCGCGCTTTTGGCAGGCTTCTAGCAGGCTTCCC
>JBPBQB010000268.1:0-34088 GCA_050954545.1 Janthinobacterium lividum
CCACATCCGATACGCCAAGTAAAAGCGCCTGAGCCGCTAAGATGACATCTCCATCCAGTTCCTTTGGATCGGCAGTCGGCTGTCCAGACTGCCTCCCCTGAGCCCACATTACGGCGGCAAGACGCATAGCTGCCGTTGTCAGAGGCAGATTACTCAACGATGGTCGCAAGCCTATCAAGTCGCGCAATACTTGAGGTTGCTTTGAGGCGGATAAGCTCACGGCGCAGTTCGTAGTCTACGATTTCTGGCAAGATGACGCGAATGTTTTTTGCCAAGAGGTTTTCCTGCCAGAAAACGCAAGCATCTACTCTAGGCTCTCCTCCACGTTTCGCGAGCAGACCGGCAGGACCACTATCAAGAATGACAACCCTCATGGGTAAATCACCCGATTGGAAGTATGGCTTTCGTTCATCGCTGCCATAAATTCGTCAAGTTCTGCCTTGCGCTGTGCAATTACTCTAGGATCATCGGTCTTGTCTTCTTCTCGCCACTGCCTCAGCACTTCAATCGCGGCCTGATTTTTCTTGCGCTGCTCTTCCAAAGATAAGGCTGGTGGAGCGTTCTTGACAGCCTCTGCGATCATGGCATCAATGCGCTCCTGTATTGTCGGGTCTGCCATTGCTGTAGGCCGAATAGTTTCTGTTTCTAATTTTGACCTTGATTTCGATGTTACGGTCATAACAATAATCCCTTCACAAATCTTTCCAGGCTTTGTCTTCTTCTGGCCTGAACCAGTCTTTTGCCAAGGCTGACTCGCTTAGGAAATAAGTTTCTACCCCTTCAAGTTCAAGTTGTGGCAAGTCGTATTTTTGGCTGGCATGGTCAACATCAATACCGCAAATCTGCCCAGCCTCGTCATAATCTAAAATGATGCCGGGGGTGACTTCCTGCGACTCAACACTCGGTTTGTTGCTGAAGTCTACGTAAAGTGAATCGGTGTCAGGATAGTAATTCATTTTCATCCGCTGTTTCCTGCCTGATCGCATCGCGCTGCCGTTCTTCTTGCCTCTGTATCTTATCCGTTCCCTCTCAACCCATTGCTCTGCACGCCGCTGATTTTCTGCCAAGCGCCAATCTTTGTATCGGGTGTATGCTTCTGCACGACGCTGGGCTGCCATCTGGTGATCTTTCTCGGCTTGGCGAAGTTTCTGTTCTGCAATTTGTTTCTGTTCGGCCTCGGCGTGTTGCCGCTCCTGGTAGCTAATTCATGTTTCTTCACGCTCTTCTGCAAGCCGCTTTTCTTCTGCTAACTGTTTGCTTCTCGCCAGTTCTTGCTGATGTTGTTTCCATTGAACTAGCTTTTGACGCATTGGTTTGAGGCTCGTATGCTCGCGGTCATTCGCTTTTTGCAACTCAAACTCATGATGAGCTAGTTCAATTGCTTTTTGCCCTAGCGCCGGAAGTTGTATTTGACGCTCCTGCTTTATCGCTTCTTCATAAGCTTTTAGTTCGGGAAAAACAGCCTCACCATACTTCGCTTTAAGTAGAGCCGCTAAATCATGCGCGTCTTGAATTAGCCTCTCGCGGCGTTGCTTGCGACCCTCCTCATATAAATTACAGCGCTCCTCGATGAGTTTTTGTTCCTCTCGCAGTTCATCCTCTACTTTTTGTACGATCTTTTCTTCGTTCTGTTTCTGTGGTACTTTTTGTTGCAGCAGTGTTGCACACTCAGTCAGGTAAGCCTCCACAATTTCGCTGCCATCGACTCCTACCACCAAGAAATAATCTTGCTTGAGATGGACTACCTCACCGACCTGAATTGCTCCCTTCAAGCTAGTGGACAAACCCAAGTCGAACTCATCGATAGATAAGAATTCAACACTCCAACTTCGAACTTCAGCAGGTCTGGATGTGCCCATGTCGTAACGCGAAGCATCAACGATAGCATAAGCCTTTAACCGTCCTTGTAAATCACCTACTACGAAGCAGGCTGCCACGTTGCGCTTGAATTTGCTGACTTCAGATAGTTTGGGTGCAATCTGCATAGCACGTTTCTCACTGTCCTAAATCGCCGTCTTGGTGGCCGCTGAAGAAGGCTTCTAGGTTCTCGGAGCGGAGGAGGATTTCTCGGGGCTTGACGCCGTCTTGACTGCCTACTATCTGACGGGCTTCCATGGTTTCTACTAGACGGGCGGCGCGGGTGTAGCCGATCTTGAACTTGCGCTGGAGGCTGGAGGTCGAACACTGGCCCTGCATGACGAGCCAGCGGACGCAGGGTTCGAAGAGTTCGTCGGAAGTGCCGTCGTCCTCGCCATCAGCACCGTAACCGCCGCTGCTGGACTCGGATGGGATCATGGTGTAGACGGCTTCTTCCTGATTACGCAGATATTTGACCAGCTCTTCCGTTTCGCGCTCACCGACGTAGCAGCCCTGAACACGAATGGGCTTGGCGGCGTCAATCGGCATGAAGAGCATGTCGCCTCGTCCAATGAGGCGGTCTGCACCGGGCATATCAATGATGGTCCGGCTGTCGACCTGCGTGGCGACGGCAAAGGCGATCCGAGACGAGATATTGGCCTTGATAGTGCCTGTAATGACATCGACGGATGGGCGCTGAGTGGCGATGACTAAATGGATTCCCGTGGCACGAGCAAGCTGGGCGATGCGGCAGATACTGGTCTCGACTTCCGGGCCTTGCTGCATCATCAGATCGGCAAGCTCATCGACGACCACGACAATGAACGGCAGGCGCTCGTCGGGCGGGACCCGGCTGTTGAAGCCGTCGATGTTGCGGGTGCCGATTCGCGCGAACCGGTCATAACGCTCTTCCATTTCTTTCAGGACGCTGCGGAAGATGCCTGCCGCCTGTTTGACATCTTTGATAACCGGCGCAAGCAGATGGGGGATACCGTCGTACAGCGACAGCTCCACGCGCTTCGGGTCGATCATGACAAACTTGACTTCACGCGGCGTCGCCCGGTAGATAATGCTGCTGATGATGACGTTCAAGCAGACGCTCTTGCCGCTGTTCGTGCTGCCGCCTACTAGGAGGTGCGGCATCCGGGTGAGGTCGGCGTACTTGTACTCCCCGGAAACGTCTTTGCCTAGCGCAAATGTCAGCTTCGAAGGCGCGTTCATAAACTCATTGGTCGACAGGCACTCGCGGAGAGAGACCATCTGGGTAACATCGTTCGGCACTTCGATTCCGATAGCGGCCTTGCCGGGAATAGGGGCTTCGACGCGGACATCGATCGCGGCCAGGGACATCGCGAGGTTGTCTGCGAGTGCAACGATCTTTCGGACCAGAATACCCGGCTCAAGCTGCACTTCATACCGGGTGACAGTCGGTCCCATGGCGACCTGCGCGACATTGGCACCGATCTTAAAGTCGTTCAGTGTCTGCATCAGCACTGCCTGCTTTTCACGGATGGCCGACTCATGCTGGACAGGCTTTGGTGGGGACTCGTTTAATAGCTCTAATGGCGGCAGAACGTATTCGTGCTTGGTGCCGTCGTTGCCGAGCGCTTCGGGAATAACCAGCGGCCCTTCAGGAGCTTTGGGCTTTTCGAGCTGAACCATCGGCAGCAGCGGAATAGCAGGCGGTTTGGGCGTAAGCGTGACACGCGGAACGGTCGGCAGATCGTCGGACTCTATCGCGTTACCGGCAACACTCAGCGGCGTTTTCCGCGTGACGGCAGCAACTGCCGGGGCAGCTTCCGCCTTGACTAGAACTTCGGCCCGTTCGGCTTTCACGGGTGGAGGCATTTCCGGCGTATAGTCCCGGCGTGTCTGCACTTTTTCTTTCAGCGCGTCCGCTCCCTGCCTGGCGGATTGTGCGCCGCTTTTGACTGCCTGCGCCGAGGCTCTCGCACCTTGCGTGATGGGAGCGCTTACCCGTCGTCCACCTTCGACGGCATGGTCAAATAGATGGAGCAGGCGCATATCGGTGGCCCAGACGACTGCACCGACCGAGAAGAGGAACAAAAAGATATGGCTGGAAATATCGCCGACAAGAGTCCGCAGGCCCGACGAAATCGCTGCCCCGATCCAGCCGCCTTCTGTGATGTCCGTAAACTCAGTGATGTGGGTCGTATGCCCGAGGTGCCACCAGGAGATGCTGACAAGAAACAGCAGCGCTGCGCCGCCGGCAAAGTTTGCCCGTGTATGCTGGTGCCGTCCTTGAATGAGCATGACACCGATGGCAGTCAGCAGGACGGGAAACACCCAGGCCCCGATACCGACGACAAGGCGCAGGCCTTGAACGAGAGCATCGCCGAGCAGCCCCGCATGGCCCCGGTGCTGCAAGATCAAGCTGACCAGTAAAATCAGGCCAAGCGCGACCAGGCTGAGGCCCCAGATATCATGGGCAAAACGGTCATTATTTCGCGGCGGGCGCGGGTTGGTCGTCCGTGGCGCCTGCGACGGGCGCGGCTGACGCGCTGCCGGGCGGTTGGGGGACGATTTGACGGCCATACAGGTGTTCTCCTACAGACAATACTTACCTGTTATTATAACAGATAAGCGAACAAATGTCTTATGTTATGAAGCGTCGATCTCGGGTATCATAGCCGCGTGATGCCTTCTCGACTGATGTCCCCGTTTCTGATTGCTCTGGCCGCCATGCTCTGGGGGAGCGATCTGCTGCTCCGCCCGAACGCCCTCAGTGCAGGCTGGTCTCCGGCCTGGCTAGTTTTGGGTGAGCATGTCATTCTGACGCTCTTGTTCCTGCCGGTCTTGTGGCGGGAGCGGCAGAAGCTGTCCGCGCTCGATGAGAAGCAGTGGGGAGCGCTGTTATTTGTGGCTTGGGGCGGCTCGGCACTGGCGACGTGGCTGTACACAAAAGCATTCACGCTCGACTTCTCACAGGCTCTGACCGTGGTGCTCCTGCAAAAGACCCAGCCGATTGTCGCGCTCCTGCTGGCGGGATTGCTGCTAGGTGAGCGCCGCAAGCCGACATTCTGGGTCTGGTGCCTCGCTGCCTTTGCCGGGGCGTATCTGCTGATCGGCTTCCAGAAAACGCCGTCGATCTCCGACATCCACTTCCAGCAGGCTCTGCTGGCGTTAGGGGCTTCAGCACTCTGGGGGGCGGCCACTGTCGCAGGCCGGTCTCTGACATCAGCGCTGACACCGAGCGGGCTTGCCGGGGCACGGTTTGCGCTGGCAGTTCCGGTGCTGCTTGGGCTGACATTAGTACCGACGGGGGTGCCGTCCGCACCGACCCATTCGATCCATTATGCGGCTTTATTTCTGCTGCTGATTGTTCTGCTGCCGGACCTTGCAGGCATGGTGCTCTACTACGTAGGTCTGCGCGGCACCCCGGCGTCTGTGGCGACCCTGGCAGAGCTTTGCTACCCGCTGACTGCGCTTGCCATCGGTGTCTTTGTCCAGCATACGCCCATGCTGCCTGGGCAATGGATCGGGGTCGTTCTGCTGGTGGCTGCCGTGGTCGGACTTGGACAAAAGCCGGGTGTCGCCGCTCCGATTGTGCAGAAAACGTCCTCGATTAACGTCGGGACGGGTATGATAGAGGAAAGTTAAGACCCCCTCGCCCCCAATAATGGGGGAATAAGATTACGAAGGAGACACACGATGGCGACTGAATACAGTTTCGATGCGGTCTCAAAAGCAGACCCCCAGGAAGTAAAAAATGCAATCCAGCAGGCGCAGCGCGAGATCGAGACCCGGTTCGATTTCCGGGGCAGTGTCAGCGAGATCGATCACGACGGCAAAGAAAAGATCACGCTGACCTCCGACGACGAAGCCCGGCTAACGGCCTTGATCGACGTCTTGCAGTCCAAGATGATCAAGCGTGGCATCGACATCAAGTTTTTAGACTACGGCAAGCTGGAACAGGCCTCTAAAGGCACTGTCCGTCAGGTTGTGACAATCAAAAATGGTCTGCCGACGGAGACAGCCAAGAAGATTGTCAAGCTGATTAAAGACAAGGGCTTGAAAGTGACGACTCAAATCCAGGATGAGCAGTTGCGGGTGACCGGCAAGAACAAAGACGATCTTCAGGAAGCGATGACAGTCATGAAGGCGGCAGATTTGGATGCGCCGATCCAGTTCACCAATTATCGATAAGTTGCACTGATTGAGGGCGGCTGGTTGGACCCATTCAAGATTGTCGGTGGTGTGCTGGTCGCACTTGGCTTTATATTCCGTGCGATCAGCCTGGCCTACTTCAAACAGCGGGCGAAATCTCTGCCAGAGGCACCGAAAGCGCGACGTCAATTCGAGGGCCGCAAGCAGCGTGCTCTCATAATTGATGCTCTTTTTATTGCGAGTGGCTTTTATCTGCTTCTGACGCATTAAATGGCATTGGAACTTTTTGGCTGCTTCGCTCGTAACGCAAATACGAAAGACCGCTGTTTGCAAAGAAGGCCCAAAATGCACCAAGCAAGTCGCTCTTCAGCCAGTAAAACTTTTATCATTCTCTGCACGATGTTAGTTCCTGTTACTGCCTCTGCTGCCCCGCAGCCACTCCTTTTTCTCAGCGACCAGTTTGGCATGGTTACCGAAAAGATTCCAGTCGCTGTTCTCAACAACCACTTAGAGCGCATTCCGCCTTGTCATTTCTACTTTGACTATCGCCTGCCGCATGTACAAAGATCTCTTGTTCCTGCGCCTAAGTTTACTCCTGCCCCGAAGAAGCCGAGGCCTTCTGCTCCCAATTCTAGGAGAGCAAGGTAAAAGCCACCTAATTGATGCTGTGCACTGCGGCCCCATCAAGGGAAAGTGCGAGGGAGTGAAGATACCACGGGTTGAAACCCGTGGCTTCCACAAGGTTCATTCTTTAGAGGTTCCCGACTCCCGCGCTTTTTTGTTGTTCTTATCGGTTTTTATTTTTGCGAACAGCCGGTTCCCGCTGCTGCTGGATGTAGCGGCGCAAAGCCGCTTCTTCGACTTGACCCACCGTTTCGGCGAAATAGCCTGTGGCCCAAAAGTGTTCGCCCCACAGAAACTCGTGTAGTTCAGGAAACTCCAGGCGCAGAACTCGACTGGTGCCCCCCTTCAGCCGCTGTACGACCTCAGGCAAGCTGTCTGTGGGGAACAACTGCACCAGCAGATGCACATGGTCAGGCTGAATGTTAATCTCGTGCAATTGCCATTCGTTAATCTCGTGCAATTGCCATTCGTTGATCTCGCAGCCCTCCTGAAGCAAAGCATGAAGCCGCTCCGCGAGCGCCCCCTGCAAGACGCGTTTACGGTACTTCGGGATCCACACCAGGTGGAAGCGGAGTCGATGCTTGGTGTGCGCTCCGGTCCAGTAGCCGGAGCTTTCCGGCGGCTGAGAACTGGAAGGCTGGCTTTGTTTTTGCGACGTATCAGGTTGCGACTTACGGGCCATAGCCCAGTATATCACGAACGCCTTTTGTATCACGAACGCCTTTTGTATCACGAACGCCTTACGGCTGGCGAAGGCAAGAATCAACGAAAATGAGAGAGCATCCGAAGGACATTTCTACGTGCGTGTGGAGTCGCAGAGCAAGGTTCTATCCGTCGCTTTCTCCTCTGGGCTAAAGCCCAGGGCTTCCCCGCTCGAAGGAGATGTAAACTCCTCTATGCCTGCGGCATTACTGCGTATCTGCTGCATTGATGTCGTCCTTCGGACGAAAGATCTGTAAATATTCAGCTTCTTTCGTCCGAAGGACGATATTATTGTAGCGAGCGGAGTTTACTTCCTCGTCCCCTCCTATACAGAAAACAGCCCGGCGAACTCTCGCCGGGCTGTTTTTGTGTCACACTAAAGAACCCACCCCTGCTCGTTCCTCGCCTTCCCCTCCCGAAGCGGGAAGGGTCGGAGTTTTGGGCTAGCCTATATTTGCGTGTTTGGAACTCTTCGTCCTCTCGTTTCGGGAGGACCCCTGCGAAGCAAGGAGGTGGGTTCCAAACTACATGGTTGGCTTCGGAGCCGTCTTTTTCATCGACGCTTTGCGGCTGTAGCCTTTAACGCTGACTGTCTTGCCGCTCTTCAGCGTTTTCGTGTAGCCTTTGACGGCGGTGGTTTTCGGAGCCATCATCGGCTTCCGGGTATAGCCTTTAACGGCGACGGTCTTGCCGCTCTTGAGTGTCTTCGTGTAACCCTTGACAGGGGTTCCGGAAGTGGGAGCCTGGGCGAATGCGGTGGCGGCGACAAGGGCGACGAGGCCCAGAGCAGCGGTCAAACGTGTAAAGATTTTCATCGATTTCTCCTATTGTTGCGTGAACTGTAATTGGGATTCAAAGCGCACAAGCACTGGAAATAGTTCCCAAAAATACTTTTTGTCGGCGCGGCGCTTTTCGGTGCGAAAATGACACAAAGAGATGAGCAGAGAGAAGTGAGCATGGCGGACTGGGAAGATGACGAGCGGCTGGCAGCACGGTACGGGGCGGAAGGGGACGCGCGGGCGCTGGAAACTTTGTTTCGGCGTCACATCGACGCTACTTACGCTTTTGCCCGGCAGTTTCTCGCCAGCCGCGAAGATGCCGAAGAAGCGGCGTCAGAAGCCTGGCTGCGGGCGGGGCGGGCACTTCGAGCCGGACGGTTTCGCGGCGAAAGCCGCCTTAAGACCTGGCTGCTCGGCATTGCGCGATTGGTCTGCTTAGAGAGAATGAGGCAGCCGCGCCTCCCTACCCTCTCGCTGTCGGGCCTGGCCGAAACCAACCAGGGCGACTGGGTGCTGTTCTCGCCAGAGCCTGACCCGGTCTCCGATCTCGACGATGCCCTGACCTCGCTGTCCGAGGATCACCGACTGGTTCTGACCCTCTGCGACCTGCAAGGCCTGACAGCCGCCGAAGCGGCAATAATTCTGGACAGATCGACAGCCGCGACGAAATCTCTGCACGGACGCGCTCGCCGCGCCCTGCGCGATGCACTTCTTTCACAGAGAAAAGCGTTATGAAAGAGGACCTATGACCGAAGCCGAGCGCGACGATCTCATTGATCTCTACATCGAAGACGCCCTGCCGGAAGGCCTGCGGGCAAGTGTCGAAACCTATCTCACCGCCCATCCCGAAGCCGCTGCCGATGCAGCTTCGCTTCAGGCTGCAATCTCGCGCCTGCAAACCACTCCGAGCGACCGGCCTGACACCTGGTTCGTCGAACGAGCACTGGACCGGCTGCTGCACGAGCACTCAGCGGCACAAGACACAGACACTAAACTTTTAAGGAAACAATAACTCATGGCAGCAAAAACAATCATCCCCGGCCTGCTCCGGGCCACTTCCCCGCGCAAAGAACTGTTCGAAGGAATCCAGACTGTCGGCAAAGCGGTCGCGACCCGGTCGTCACTTCCCATTCTGACCCATATTCGGATCGCCGCCAAAGACGGCAAAGTCTCCATGATGGCGACCGATCTCGAGATGTGGATGGAGCATACCCTCCCCGGTGTCGGCATCACTGAAGACGGCGCGGCCACTGCCCCCGCCCGCAACTTCACCGAGCTTCTGGCCGCCATGCCCGACGCCGATGTCTCGGTCACGGTCGAAGACGAGACCAACACCCTGCATCTGCGCTGCCTTAAAGCGAACTACAAGCTGCTCGGTTTAAGCGCCGACGAGTTCCCGCTGCTGCCCCAGGTCAAAGAAGATTCGCGCTTTGTGATCGACCGCGAAACCCTGAAAGACGCCATCAAGCAGACCATCTTCGCGACATCTACGGACGAAACCCGTGCCATCCTCACCGGCGTTCTGGTCGTTTTCCAGGGCGATAGCCTGCGCTTAGTCGCGACCGATACCCATCGTTTGGCCGTGCGCGACTGCCCCGTCAAAGAAGGCACCGGCAGCGCCAGCGCCATTGTGCCATCCCGGGCCATGAACGAACTGCTCCGCATTGTCGGCAACGAAGAAGGCGAGATCGTCGTCACCCTGTCCGGCAACCAGATCCAGTTCCAGATCGACGATGCAAACGGCAGCAAGACGACCCTGATCTCGCGCCTGATCGACGGCCAGTTCCCGAACTATGAGCGCGTTATTCCCGCCCAGGCCACCAAGACCCTGACTGTCGAGCGTGCCCCCCTCGCCGCCGCCGTCAAGCGTGCGTCCATCGTCGCCCGCGACTCCGCCAGCCGGGTCGTTCTGCGGACCACCGAAGACGGCGACAAGCTGACCATCACCGCCGAAAGCGGTAGCGTCGGCAACGCCTACGAAGAAGTCGAAGTCGCCCGCACCGGGGACGACACCCCCGTAGAGATTGCCTTCAACGCCAAGTACCTCGCCGACGTCTTAAACGTCTTAGACACCGAAGGCCTCCACATCGAACTCACCGAGCCGTTACGCCCCGGCGTCATCCGCCCCACCGACACCGCCGACTACCTCTGCGTCCTAATGCCCATGCAAGTAGTGTAGAAGTTTATGTCACTTTTTTTGCCCTCGGCACCTTCAAAGAGGCCGGGGGCAAAATACACCTTCACGCCATCCTTGTAGCAAACGACCCGATCCACAATCGTCAACAGAATCTCTCGCTTTGTCACTCCTGGTACATCTGGGCTAGAAAGGACGCGATGGGCCTCTTTCACGGCTTGAAGGGCAGCTTTATCAATGTGCTGCTGTCTTGTGTCTTTTTGTCCTTTTTGTACGTTTGTTAAGGATAATGAAAGCATTTCGCGCCGCTGTTCCAAAGCTGCACGACGGGCGGCGATTTCGCTAAAGCGTTCGTTATATAAATCGGATGGCGCTCCAGCTCGCATACCTGCCAACTGCGCTTGCATGGTAAGATTATTCTCCTGCTTAAGTTCATCGAGGGCTTTGCCTATCTGGGCTATCTCTTGACGCAATATGGCGGGGTCTTCACTCAAAGCCATGTCGCTAGGAAGGTAGACGGGCTGAGTAGCGGCAATGGCTTCTGGTTTTTGCCAAACTTCCTGAAGGACGCTGACTGTTGAAGCCTCTATCAGAGACAACGGGTAACGATCTCCTCGGCATGGCTTTTCGCCCGTGAGGCTTGCTGCTTTCAGTTGTTGTCCGCAGACTAAATAAGTGTAACGCTTCCCGTTGGCATTTTGATACTTGATGCCGGTGCGTCCTCCGCAATATTGACAAAAGGTTTTACCAGAAAGCATCAGCACCCGGCGGGGATTGCCTTTCCTAAATGTACGATTTGTTTCTAGCGTCTGCTGCACAGCTTCCCACAACTCCTTACTCACGAGAGCAGGAGCGAACAGTTTCACTTGTTTATCTTCTGGCATCAGTCGGCGCACCTCAGTTCGCGTGATTGGAAGCCCGGTAAGCTTGTGCCGTTGGTCCAACCTGGTTTCGTCCGCGTGACACCTTTGCCTTCCACTAATGGGTTCTCCCTTATAGACGCTATTAGTAAGAATGAGATGAACCGTGGCAGGCTTCCATAAGCGACAGTTGCCGGGGGTTGGAATACCCTCACTGTTCAAAGCCCTTACCAGCTTTGGCAAAGTTACTCCACCTACGTAATCATTATAAATCCGTATTGCAACAGGAGCGGTGTTGTCATTGACAACATAGCGTCCCCGCATTTCAGTTGGATACTTCTCGCATTCGACTTCTGCGTTCGTGACGATGTGATAGCCGTAAGGCGGACGGCTTCGCTGGGGCTGTTGCCCTTCGGCTACCCGCTGATGCTTACCACCCATCATACGGTCTCGGATATTGTCTTTCTCCATCTCACCCATCGCAGCCCAAATCGTTCGCATAAACCTACCTGTAGCCGATTTGTCGAACTTGACGTCCTCCGTGATAAGTTCACCGTTGGCCTTTTCGATACGGTCGACAACATCAAGAACGACTTTGGCGCTACGCCCAACACGATCAATTTTTGTGGCGATTAGAACTGATGCTTGACCGCTTTCAATATATTTAAGAGCTTTATTGATGCCTTCCCGTGTTTGGTATCGCGTTCCAGAAACGCCTGCGTCCTCACAGATGTCAACAACTTCAAGTCCCAAGTTCTGGGCGACCCGCATACATGCATCTCTCTGCGACGCTAGGCTCGTTCCATTCTCGACCTGCTCATTGGTACTAACGCGGGTATAGATCACTGCCCCAGGTGTACGGCTATTAAGATTCTTCATCCTGTTTCTCTTTTCTGAACTTGTAACTAAGTATACCATTTTATACATTGATTTTTCTGCATAATCAAACTCTTTCGAGATATAATGTAGAGAGAAATAGACAATGTATTGCTAGTGAGTAAAGGCGGGAATCATGATTGACTACCTGACACCCAAGCAAGCGGCTGAACGTAAGGGAGTCGCATTGCCAACGATCTACAAAGCCATTGAGCGCGGTCTGCTGCCCTCTGTACGCGTTCTAGACCGCGTTGCGTTACGTGTGGCTGATGTCGATGCTTATAACCCTGGTAGCTACGGTGGGATTAAGCGCACAGTCATACGTCGTGGGCCAGGACGCCGCTCTAAGCATGAGATTTCTCCTTCAGATGAATCGGCGCAAACCGAATAAAGATTGATCGCACAAATTTCCTTCTATCATTATATGGGTAAAATAGTAACTAAGCGGAACTTGTATCGGCTTCGGCGCGACTCGTCGTATCCAGGATTACCGAGAGGTTCCGTTTCTTGTTTGGCAGTAGAGCCTAAAGACCCTGTCGCGCTTTTGATCGGGTACAATAATCTTGGAACTTGGTGTCGGCAAGACTTCATAACGGCGTGACTGTTATGGCTTGAGATACCATCAAGTTCTGGTTTAGGCGTCTGTGCAAGGAAAGTAGCTCCTGTCTTGTCGTGTCACGCGCTCAAGGCCGGTCCTGCTCCGTATACCGGCAGTTGTCTTTTGCGGTGGGCTGGGTCCGTTTCGGACGTATGCGGGACGCCTTCCTTTGGGGAGTTGCGCCTAGCGCCCAGACACCGGCCTCTTGTGCCAGTCAACTTTCTTCACCCTCTGAAACCGCCAACACGTTCACCTGGGCTTCTTTGACATTGACTTGGCCGGAGCCAATGTTCACCTGCTTGTCGGCTACGTTGATCTGCACGGTCGGCAGTTGCAGACGCCGTACCTGAGCCAACGTCTTGAGGGCCGACTCCAGACGGCGCTGGGCGCGGGCAACCTGCTTGTGGTAGAACTCTTCTTTTTGGAAGCCGAGGCTGTCTTGCGGTTGTACGTTCAATCGGACTGCATACCTTTTCTCGTAGTGGTAGAGTTGCAGCCAGCAGATCGCCGCCTGCTGTGCCTGCACACGCTCTAAGGGCGATGGGCTAGGCCCGGCTAGTTCCCGCTCCTTCGCGTCGAGTTGCCGCCGCCCCAACATCTGAAGGGCCATAACGTCGCCGTAGATAGACCTGAGCAGTGCCTTAGTCGCAAGTTCCACCGGGTTGCCAAGCTCTTCGCCAAAAGTGGGCAGCATTGACCCATCGGGCGCTGTTTCTTTGACATCTGCCAGGGCCAGGATTGCTTTATCCAGTGCGCCTTCCTCCCCCAAGAGTGCCTTTTGGAACAGTTCTATCTCTTCACAGCGCTGAGGCTCCATGCCGCCTGCCGCTAACTGCTCTGCAATCAACTGTGACATTGCTTCTAATCGTGGGTTGTTCCTAAGTTCGCCCGTAGGCATCATCTCAGTCATGGTCTAGTTTCTCCTGGCGCTTTTTTCGCCACTCGCTCCGTCCGTGCTGATGGTAGCCTGCCGCGTCCATCGCGGCATGAAACATTGCATCGGCCTCTTCACAGACAGTTCTAACGGCTTCATTCAGCGCGTTGGTATCGTGACGTTCTTCGCGCCATCGTTCCTGTCGCAGTCGTTGTTGCACCTGCTGTTCATACCGTTTTTGTTTATCTATAAGATGAGCGAGTAATCCCCAAATGCCCGAGCCGAGGTATTCTCGCTTGACTTTGCCGTGCACCCGTGTTGACTGGGTGTAGTAGAGGTTCCCATTCCTTTTTTCTATTGCCATGGTGCTCCTTGCGTCGTGTTTTACGCCGATTGAAAAGACAGCGCCAAGGGCCGTCTCGGTGTGTTACACTTTTTTCGCTGCTCCGCTTGCCGGATTTGTTTAATGGCGTTATCGATCCGCTACTGCCTAACTACATTCTGCTTTCGCCCTAATTTTGGCTGTCGTGGTCGATGACGCTTGTTCAACGCGTTTGGTTACATCCCTCAAAGTAGGATAGCACTTGAATCAGCTTTGATTAAATCTTGAATAGGTCCGACTACTTTTTGCAAAGCTGCAGGAGAAAACGACGTTTTGTCTGAGCATCGACGGTTTAGTTCCTCGCCCTCTCCCGTAACATCAGCCCGGTTTTGGGATCACCGTTTGAGTATGCGCTGTCTTCGCTGTTTTGCAGTCTTGCTTGCGACGGCCATCTGCCAGCAAGTCTTCCAAAAACGTCGGGTATTCGCCGGAGTCGTATATCAACGCGAACAGGCGGGAGCACTGCCGGATAAACCAAGAGTACGCCTTCTCAAGACTTACGTTACGTGGGGCGGACTCTAACCGAAACCGCTGCTCTGTGCCAAGAAACTGCTTCCACCAGGTTGCAGTGGGCCATCGGTCCCGCCGATCTGTTGCGCCGCGTTCCTTGAAGTCCAGGTAGCCAATCAGGATAGATGGCACAACACTAGCACCTTTTTTGCTGATCGCTTCTGCCAGTGCTTGTGCCCTAGTCTTTTTCGCTTCTAACTCTACCCTTATCCAGTGATCGGGGCTTTTTGTCTGTAGTCCCTTGTCGTAGATGCGGATGTATGTTTCTGACGCACGATTGCCGAATGTCACGCCATCTCCCGTTCTTTCACCAGTCGCGGGGTTCATCTTTGGCCGTGGGTCCGCATTTTGGTAGGCAGACACGACCCTACCATCTTCACAAGCGGCGATGATCTGGTTCAGGTCGAGCAGACCGTCTCTATCATCGATGGCACAGTCGAGCCGTGTAAACTTTGCGCCCGCATCCAGCATCTCACGGAGGAACGCCTGCCAGTCTAAGACAACGCCTGCTGCCTCTAGCTCCCGGCAGCCGTGACCTTTGACTTCAACGTGTGCCGTCCCTTTAGGATGTGTCGGCATGGAAACGACGATGCCGCCGCGACGCTTGACTTCGGAATAGGCGACGGCTTGGGATGCAGTGCTGGTCCATCCATTGGGCATTCGGCCTATCAATAGGACGGCGTTCTGAGCGGGCGCGTTGAACGTAAGGTAATCAACTAACATGGATCTGTGATCTTTCTTATGCCTATCATGCCTTGCAGTGGATTTTGCAACCTGATAATACTAACCGCCTCTAGTCCTTGCAACGGCAAATCTCGAAAAACGGCAACCGGTGGAACCGGACGGCGAGGGCCGGGGCTATCTTTGGGATAGCTGGATGTTGAATAGTTGGTCATCATTGTCTCCTTGTCATCGAACCTAACGTAGTTCGTCAGCAACTTGTTTGGCTTCAATGCGATCTAGTTCTTGGGCAGCAGCCCGAACTCTCTGCCAAAACGTAACCCAATGAGGATTGGGCACGATATTGTCCCTCAATGCTGTTGTCATTTTTTCTCCGTAGTTTGCGCCTTAAAGTCGAAGCGACTTTGCTTGCCTTCACCACGCCACTTCCTATCTATATTCTTATTATATGATTTTCAAGAAAATGCTTCTATACTTACAACGTATACTTTGACGTATACTTTTTGGGAGAACAAGCCAATGCGTGATGTACGTCCAACTCTGCGGTCGCTGGAAGATGCGGATATGGCAACTAAGCCAAAGAAGGTGCAGATTACAACCTCATTATTATCTGTACCGCTATCACTGCCGAGCGGGACAATATTACGGCATGAGAACGCGGAAGCAATGGTCTCATGGCCTACGAATGGGGTTACGGCTGGAATGCGGCCTTCTTCTGAGGGATGCCTTGTTGCGTTCCTCGAACTTGCGAAGGCGAGTGATGACGAAGTAGTTGCATTTGCAGCGGATTGGGGTGTTCTTCTGCTGGAAAATGTTCACCGGAAGTACAAGGTGGAAGAACAGTTTTCCGCTACGGCGTCTGCTGTCGCTGTTTCAACAGCAGACATTCATCTGGACATGATCAAACAAAGTCCTGGGCTCACGGCATCGATAAGTAAGAAGTATGTCATTCCCGCAGGCACAGACGAATACCGGTGGAAAGAGTGGCCGATTGATTGGGATTGCGAACCAATAGAAGTCTATCGTCGGTACGCGCTTCAGGCTCGGGCTCTGTTGCAGATAGCCGCCAAACTTGGTGACAAGGAATTAGCTGGGATTGATTTATGGCGGCAGGCGATCAGGCCGGATGCGCCGAGCGAGTTCCGGTGGCCGAGATCAGAAGATTTCAGGAAGCATTGCCAGCCGGAGCACGATATTGAAGTTCAGCGACATCTGCTTGGTAAATTAGTTACACTTTGGATCGAGAAGAGCAGTTTGCAGCCACAGTTCACATGGCAAGCGACAGATTATCCGCAGGTCATGTTTAACGTCAATCTCCGCTACGAAGGGAGCGATTTTGATCACATTACGAAACTGTGGCATTCAGAGCGGGCTTTATTCCAGGCTGGAAAATCTGCTCCGCCATCCCTTACTATGACGCTTTTCAATGTGCTGACTTTGCAGTTGTTGGCACTACTTACTTCACGGAACGGTGTCCATATTTGCGATGGCGAAGGATGTGCGAAAGTCTTTACACCAGAAGGTCGGAAAGGCCGGCATGACTGCAAAAGCTATTGTAGTACAGAATGCAGTGAGAATGCGAGAAAGACAAGATCACGTAATTATATTCGCAACAAGCGGTTGATCGAGTCTTAGTTCATTCCTAAAAGCAACTACGCCTTTATTCTTTCTGTCCTAGATCGGCTTCGTAGCGATCCACAAGTTCGCGGAGGGTCAGACCGAGGGCTTGGCAGAACTGCCGAAGTTGCGGCATATCGAGCATGACGTTCCCCTTCTCCATGTGGCAGATGAAGGACGTGGGCTTGTTCAGTTTGCTTGCTAACTCACGTTGCAGCAAACTGCGCTCCCGCCGACGCTGCCGAAGCAGATGTTGCAGCACTTCTTGTTGCGGCGAGTAAACAGATTATTGCATACTTAAATCTTAGAAGTAGGCAGGCATCATTGCGTTTATAGAACTTGATACAGAATGAGTGACAAAGGCAGTGGTATGTACCTCCATCAAAAGATTGAAGTATGGGTAGACGATTTGCGAAAACCAAAGCATCCATGCGTGGATTACCCGGCTATTAGGGAGAATTTAGATTGGCCGATGCCCGGAAACAGGAATTATATGGTTCCTGCTGCTTCGGACTGTGAGAACATGCTGGTGTCTGCGCCTCGTAGAGATGGTGGCGCATGTCGCAATCTGAACGAAAAGCCCTATGCAGTGGCACAGATCAAGATTAGTTGCCCATCTTTCTAGGCAACGGTAAAAGAACTCTCGGATTTTTCAGGATATTCATCTGTTGCGCCCGCCTGATAACGCCGAATAAATTCCGCAAGTGTGATGCCTGCGGCTTCACAGACCTTCTCTAGCTCCACTAAATCTAATCGCCTGTCGCCTGACTCGTACTTGCTCACTAAGGACTGTGGTACCTTTAACCGCCGCGCCACCTCCGACTGAGATAGGTCAGCTTCTATCCTAACTTGCCGAAGCAATTGAATCAGACGTTGTTGTTTTGGGCTGTGAACGGTCTTGAACACAGCCTGTTATAACTCTTTGCTTGACAAATATCCGATTTTAGGATAGTATTAAGCAGGCAAGCAGGTCCCTCAGAGCTGCCTCGGTTGCATACTTTAGCGAAGGGAATCAATGTGACAGAACAAGAAAAGATTCTGTTAGAGAAGAAGCTGACGGCAGGATGGACTGATCTTCACTGGGCCGCGTTTCACGGAACGAAGATTCAAGTAGCCGCCGAGTTGATACGAGGAACCAAAATCAATGCTAAAGCGAATAATGGTTTTTCTCCTTTGCAGTTGGCAGTATTTCATGGGCGAAGAGATATGTCACGGTTCCTTTTGCTTCAGGGAGCGAACCTGGAAGCTACCGATAATGACGGAAATACAGCACTTCACTTAGCGGTTCAACGGCAGCAACTGGAAATGGTTAAGTTCCTCTTGAACAAAAAGGCAGATATTCGTGCGCGAGACAAAGATGGATTTACCCCCCTTCATCTCGCATCCCTAGAAGAAAATGTACTGATTGTTGAGCTTCTCATCCAGAAAGGTGCTGCTATTGACCAGAAGGCAAACAGTGGTGCAACAGCACTCCACCTTGCAGCAGGCTTGGGGCATGTCAACGTAACGAATTTACTTATTACCGGCGGAGCTACTCTTGACATTAAAGGGGACAATGGAATGACGCCTCTTCAATTAGCGATCAATCGGCGTCAAAAGGGAACAGCAACCGTGTTGCGAAACGCAGGAGCGATCGATTATGCGGCTGTTCGTCGGCTACTTGCGAAAAATGCTCGTTCGAATCCCTGATTGCGGGATTTATTGCTTTTCAGTAAAGACAGTAAGAATCAAAAGAGTTTCATGATGCTTGACCCTATATTTTGTGTGTCCTGTAAGAAGGCAGTAGATCCATCCTGGACAAATTGCCCTCATTGTGGTTCATTACAAAAGCTGCTTGCGATGTCACCGCTGTCAATGCCTCAGCCCGTCTACATTGTGCAACAAGTTGTAAATCCGCAGATCGTGATAGATGAATGCACCAAACAATATCAAAACCTAAACTGGCTGGCTTTTGCAGGCATATTTTTTGTCGGCGCATACTTCCTCGGGCTTGGCCTCATTATCTTTGCCGTAGTACAGAAGCCTAACCTCCGGCGTAAGGTGGCTGAACTTGGCGTGAGCCCCGACGCATGGGAAAAGCCGCTTCGAGCGCAGTTTGTTCGTTTAATGGTAATAGGGTTTGCAACCCTTGTTGTAATCAGTGTTGGGACAATTCTCTTCCTATTCAAATTCAACCAAAATTGAGATAGTTTATAGCCCCTAATTTGATAATCATGCTTTCCAAAGATTGATGCCGTATGATCGGGGCTGCGTCCAGACATTTAGCTCTTAGAAAACAGGAATCTCCTACCAATTGGCGAACTACCTCATAGAACACGTTTTCGCCGAGGTACGACTTTTGACCAATCAACCCATTCCCTATTTCACCACGCCCAAGCATCCCCGGCTTATCTGGAACGACTGTGATAAGCGCAAAGTTGCGGACCTAATAGCATTTAGTCCTTCTACTAACACGGTCTCAGGCTTTGGGAAGCATTCAAGCTGCTCCAACAACAGACCCGTCCGGTATTGTCTCCCGTAGTTTTTGAATCGCCCCCTCAATTCTAGCCACTTCGTCATCAGTTATCTCTTTGAATTGAGACCGTTTTCCTTTCGA
The DNA here is from genome assembly GCA_050954545.1 of Janthinobacterium lividum. Taxonomy (GTDB): domain Bacteria; phylum Armatimonadota; class Armatimonadia; order Armatimonadales; family Capsulimonadaceae; genus JANXMY01. The sequence continues at coordinate 19,219 of JBPBQB010000268.1, forward strand.
CAGACTTCCTCTATTTTGTAGGCATAGGCGCACTAACAAAGAGGCACGGCGGTCAGGCATATCTATTACATCGCGAACGGCGGATAAACAAGCATCGTAGATGCTGAGAAAGTCCAGTTCTTTTTTGAAGTCTTCTTGGATCGTCTCGGCAACACGATCATACAAAAATTCTGCTTGTGGCGTTGCATCAAAATAGCGATACAAAGACGCGGTTTCGTTAGTCACTTTTATTCCCCCATCGTGGGTTGCTTCCCATTGTATCCCTGTGAGAATGGGTTGGGAGAATGCTTCCAGGGCTTGGTCATACAGGTGCCTCTGACGCAAAATGGCAGCACTGACGGGAAGGATGATGCCTGGAGGACTGTACTGACGACGCGCAAGTACGGAGTGAAGCAAGAAGCGATGAATACGCCCGTTACCGTCTTCAAAGGGATGAATGAAGACAAAGGCAAACGCGCTGACTGCGGCGACAAGTACCGCATCTAAGTCACTGGAAAGAAGATGCTCTGTCATCTGCATCCATCCTTGCATAAGCATGGGAACGTCCTGTGGACGCGGGCAAATAAAATGAAGACGTTCTTCATATCCGTGCATCGTTTCCCCGACAAAGTTTTGGATAACCCGCCAGTCCTCTTCCGCATAGCGCGGATCAACGATGCTATTTTGGAGTTCGACGAGATGCCTCTTGTCGGGGCGGAACGCCGCCGCTTGGTGCAGGGAATGCCAAAATCGCTCTTCACGTTGCGGGCTGGGGGTTTCTCCTTCTAGAGCGAATGAGGACCGTGTTTCTTTTGTATACAGGTAGCTCACTGCCCGTGCGAGTGTTTCCGGGTCGTACTGCTGCGTTAGGGCAACGGCTTGTGCATCCCAATTTGCCGCTTGCATTAACTCCAAATGAGGCGTCCGCCTGAGCGTTGGGCAGAAGGCGGCAGTTCCAAACAGATTGTTGCGGACACGGTGGCGCGGCGAGTTGCGCCCGGACGCGCTGTAATGACGCTTTTCATCAAGGGCATCCACATAGCTCCCCGCCTGTGTGTCCTCCAAGTCTAAGGTTTCCTCTAATAATGTTTCGTAAAAGAACCAGGCTTGGCGGCTGTACTTCCCGGTCGGCTCGCGGCGAACCCAGGCTTCCAAATTGGACGTGCCGATTTGTTTCAATGTTTCGACGATGATGCCTAGTTGCAGCGGCTCATGCTTTAATGCAAACTTTAAATGCCCAATGAGCGTCTCCGCAGTTCGGTATTGCGGAGGGTAATATTCCTCTGTTCTTCCTTCTTTCTCATAGGTGCGTCTGCCGCCTGCGACAACGAAACTCTGTACGCTTGGCAAGGGCTGGTCCATGTTCAGCTTTCGGTGCAAGGCAATCTGTCCAATAGGCGTGTGTGATTGATAAGAAGTACGTTCCATCAGTTGCTCCTATGTAAAAATCGTGACGTCTGTGCTAAAACGATTACTACAGCTCTATTTTAGCCTAAAATGTGTAAAAACCGTGACTCTCGTGTTAAAACGATATGGCACTCGGGAGGAAAAAGCAAATGCGTGTAAAAATTGTATTTGATATCTTAAAACGATGATTTTCGTTTTGTGTTTGAGAATTATTCTCTTTTCCCATTCCTCTTTGCCCGCCGGGTATACTGTGTGTATGCCTGACCCATCTTCCCCCACCCCGTATTACGTCACGCCTAAGCAACCTCGGCTCATCTGGAATGATCGAGACAAGCGCAAAGCTGCTGAACCACTTCCTACCCAGACTGTCGAGATCATCCGCCCATTTTATACAGAAGTCAAGGCGGATAAGCAGGGGCAGAGCCACACGCAGGGCGGGCTGGACATGGCTCATGAGGTCGTCCCGGAAAGCCGCCTGATCTGGACCAATGATAATCTTATCGCCCTCACGTCATTGTTGCACGGCGACGGCCATCATGCACCGCTGGAAGGAAAAGTAGACCTTATTTACATTGACCCGCCGTTCGCAGTGCAGTCGGATTTCAAGATCAACGTGGAGATAGAGAACGGGCTGAGTGACGAGAAGCTGCCGACGCTGATTGAGGAGATCGCGTACAAGGACACCTGGAAGGACGGGCTGGACTCGTACCTGTCTATGATGCGCGACCGGCTGGAACTGCTCAAACGTCTTCTTGCCCCTACTGGTAGCATTTACGTTCACTGCGACTGGCACGCGGGGCATTACTTAAAGGTGATGATGGATGAGTTTTTCGCCTATGAGAACTTCCGAAACGAAATTGTCTGGAAGCGCACAGCGTCTCATAATGACACGAGAGGCATAGGCAGTATCACCGACACGATTTTCTATTACGCCGCTTCTTCTGCCACTGACTATAATCCTCAATACACGCCTTTCGATAAGGAGTATCTTGATACGTTTTACCGATTTTCCGAGGCCGATGGTCGGCGGTATCGCTTACATCAGATCGAAAGGAATGCTGCTATCGGTATCCGTCCGAATCTTATCTATGAATATAAAGGCTTCACGCCTCGCTATGGGTGGATGGTTGAACCGAATAAACTTCGGGACTTTGACAGCAGAGGGATGTTAGTTTGGTCGAAGAACGGGAAGCCCCAGCGTAAGATTTATCTGAACGAAGAACAAGGCAAACCTATCACGAATATCTGGGATGATATTTCTGCCGTTCAGAGTCAATCCCAGGAACGGATAGGTTTTCCAACCCAAAAACCACTTGCACTCCTTCAACGCATTATTGGCGCATCTTCCAGCCCTGACGACCTGGTGCTGGACTGCTTCTCCGGCTCCGGCACAACCGCCGTCGCCGCTGAGACCATGAAGGACGCCGAAGGCAAAGCCGCCCCGCGCCGCTGGATTGCCATTGACAACGGCAAGTTCGCCATCCACCTCACCCGCAAGCGGCTCATTGAAGCCAACGCCCGCCCATTCGCCGTGGAGAATGTCGGCTTCTATGCCCGGCAGGGTGAATGGCAGGACAAGTACGCCAAAAGCCCCTCCGCCAAGCTCTACCGCGATGCAATGGTGGAAGTCTACGGCGGCGCACCTGTCGAGGGCTTCACCTACCTGCATGGACGCAAGGGGAACCGCTGGGTTCATGTCGGCCCAATGAACGCGCCAGTCATCGAGTCCCAGCTAGAGTGCATTGTCAAAGAAGCAGCCGCGACCGACGTTCGCTCTATAGACGTGCTTTCCGCTGATGTAGATATTGACTTCAACAAGGGCGAGATCGAGGCGAAGTATGGCGTCTCTGTGCAGGCCAAGATTATCCCCCAAGCCGCCATTGAAGCCGTCCGCGACCGGCTCAAACGCAAGCGGGCCAAAGATGCCAAGCTCGATGCCGCGCCCGACATCCATTTCTTTTCCCCGCCTGATATTGAAGTCCGCGCCCTGCCGAGCGGCGGCGGTGTAACGGTGACGCTGACCCGGCTGACCGTAGACTTGGACGACTGCCTCTCTACGCAGGATGCCGTCAAACGCGCCGAGATCAAGCAGCGTATCACCGACTGGAAAGCTCTGGTAGATTATTGGGCTGTGGACTGGGACTACGACGGCCACACGTTCAAGAACGATTGGCAGACCTTCCGCACCCGCAAGAGCCGCGAGATCGCGCCCCAGGCCGCGCATACCTACGCCGAGGGCAAAGGCGACAAGCGCATCGCCGTCAAAGTCACCGACATCTTCGGCAACGACGGCCTCAAAGTCATTCGCGTCACGGTTTAGGAGTAAAGTATGCAACAGGCGCTTGCCCTCTTTGATGAGATACCGTCAGTGGAAATCCTGCGAACCAAGCGCGAAGATCAATGGTTTGAGCGCAAGAGCTTCCGCGATAATGCACACGATATAGCTGAGGCCATAATCGGCTTTGCGAATGCAGACGGGGGCCGGATAGTGGTCGGCATCCATAACGGTGAGATAGAAGGTATCAACAGCGACATCAAGCACCTCAACACTTTGTCGCAAGCCGCATTGAATTATACCGTTCCGCCAGTGCGAAACTTAGCCACTTATGTAGATTGCATCAACAAGGAGGGGCAGCCCGACCGCCTTCTCTTACTTGATGTTGAAGCAAGCGAGCGTATCCACCGCAACCAGAAAGAACAATGCTGGCGTCGGATTGGCGATGTAAACCACGAAATTAAAGGGGCGGAAGCCGTTGAACTGGCGTATGACAAAGGCGAAGCTATCTTTGATGGAACTGTGGTTCCAGAGTTAGGGCGCAGTGACTTGGATTGGGAAGCCATTGCTGGTTATGTGGAGCGTGTCGGTGGAACTAGCGAAGATCGAGTTCTGCAAAGTCGTGGTCTGTATCTCAATTCGGAATATAAGAAAGGCGTCACACAGGCGGGTTGGCTTTTATTCGGTGACATTCCGCCGATCTGGTCTTATGTGCGCTACTTGCGCTATGACGGAGCAACCGCAGAAACCGGCGTCCGCTCAAACCTTCTGAAAGACGTGCGGCTGGAGGGCACAATCCCGGAGATAATCGAGCAGGCAAAAGCACTGCTGACCGAAGAAGTCAAAGTAATCCGCCTCGGCACCGACGGACGCTTCCAAACGCTTCCCTCTCTGCCGGAGTTTGCCTGGCTTGAAGCTATTGTCAATGCAGTCACGCACCGCTCATACAGTCAGCAAGGGGAAGGCATTCGAGTCAAGCAATTCACAGACCGTTTGGAGGTAGAAAGCCCTGGCCGCTTCCCTAAACTTGTGCGCGTCGAGAACATCCGCAGGTCGCGCTTTTCTCGCAACCCCCACATCGCCCGTGTCTTGGCCGAACTGACGGACTACGTTCGTGAGATGAACGAGGGCGTCAAGCGTATGTTTGAGGAAATGGAGCAGGTAGGTCTTCGGGAACCTGTTTACACGGTCTCTGATAGCAGCATCAAGGTCACGCTCTACAAACAAGTTGGTGAGGCAAAAGCAATGGAAGAAGAAAACATTGTGTTGCACCTCGCCTATCTAAGACGTCTCATCGGCTCCACAGCGTTGGCAGGTTTGTTGACTGTCTTTAACGAGCGTAAGCAGGTTCCCACGCGAGAGGTAGCCCAGCTTCTCAGTGTATCCCCAAACACTGCAAGGAAGTATCTAGCACAATTAGAGGAAGCTGGCCTTATCACCGAAAAACTGAAGGCAAAGTTTGATCCGAAAGCAGCCTGGGTTGTGAGTGATTCTCTATTTTGGACAAGGTTTAACCCGACAACAGATACCTAGAAGCAACCTCGCACAATGCCTTCGAGGTTACTGAGGGGTGATTCGTAACGCAGTAACCTCGCAGTAACCTATTACGAAATGTTCGAGGTTATTGCGAGGTTCGCTAAAATTGGCAACAGTGTAGACATTAAGCTTCAAAACAGATAGCTACACGCTACTACGCAAGTGATTTGCGTAGTAGCTTGGGAGTATACGGATCAAAAAGTATGGCACGAACAGCAGCACGAAATAAGGGCGCGGATCAAACAGCCCTAGACATCAACCCGCAGAAGGAAATCATTACTCCGCTGCAAGCTAAGATAGACAAGTGGGTCGAGTCTGGCTATGCTGGTGCGTCCGAACTCTCACGCCGCCTGCTCTCCTATTGGTTCGGCGGGCCGCATCCGATGTCAGACGGTAAAGGCTTCTTTCTCTGGCATCCTCACCAACGCCGCGCCGTCGAGACGACTATATATCTGTACGAAGTGGAGAAGCTGAGGCGCACCGAGGAGTACGCGGAACTCGCAGGGCAGCAACGGACAGCACAGAAAGCACCGTGGGCTAAGATTGGCCTGCAAATGGCGACCGGCTCCGGGAAGACTAAAGTGATGAGCCTCTTGATGGTCTGGGCGCATCTGCACTGGCAAATGGGAGACGGCGACAATGCTTTAGGCTTTGGTAATACGCAGCTTCTTCTCGCGCCAAACCTCATTGTCTTGGAGCGCCTGCTCTCGGACTTCGCACCTGGCAAAGAAATCCAGGCGAACATCTTTATTCTCGATCCGCTCCTGCCGCCTGAGCTTCGCAACGAGTTCAGCCTGCAAGTCGTTACGCCCGACAACATCCCCGCCGAGTGGCAGCCGTCCGAGGGGTATCTGGTCGTCGCGAACATCCAGAAGCTGTTCACTAGCGAGGGCGATGGCAAAAAAGAAGCAGAACCGCTTCCCGAAGATGACCCAATGTTTGACCTGTTCAACCCCGACAGCGGCGGCCTGCCGACCAAGATGGAGACCGGAACGCCGCGCCTGTTGGAGTTCGTGCAGTCGGTTCAGTCCCCGCTCCTTGTGTTCAACGACGAAGCGCACCATGTCCACGATGAAGCCGTGCATTATGGCAAGTCGGCGGCGGCCTTGAAAGATGAAGACGCCAAAGAGGGCATAGCCTGGAACCGGGTACTCATGGCAATCCAGAAGCGGCAAGGACTATCGCTCCAAATTGACCTGAGTGCAACGCTGTTTGAGGAAACGACCCGCCAGTGGTTCAAGCACACCGTCTACGACTACCCCTTGCAGCAGGCCATCCGGGAGGGCATTGTCAAGCAGCCGTTCATGGGAAAGATTGCCCTGCAATATAAGGACGGCCACGACGAGCCGATCCCACTTGTAGACGACTCCGCCACAAACGCTTTTGACAAATACACGCAGCTTATCCAGGCCGGCATCGCAGAGTGGAAAAAGGAACAAACGTTGCTGGACTTCTCCGGCATCGCCCGCAAAGCCCTGTTGTTCATCGTGTGCAGCAACAAGACAGAAGCCGCACAGATCGCGACCCGGCTGGAAGAGTTTCCCGACGCCGAGACCGGAGAGTGCCTGTTTGCCGGGAAAGTCATCGAAATCCACATCGGGCGCAAGGAGGCGACAAATGAAAAGGAATGGCAGAAGATACGCGAAGACATCAACCGGGTAGACAGCAGCGACAGCCCGTATACTGCCGTTGTCTCGGTGATGATGCTCAAAGAAGGCTGGGACGTGCGGAACGTCAAAGTCATTGTTCCCCTTCGCCCTTGCGATAGCCGGCAGCTTACCGAGCAGCTTCTTGGGCGCGGCTTGCGCCGAATGTTCCCGCCGGCCTGGACTGCCGAGGGTGAACGGCGCGACGGGGGCCGGGCTGAGGGCTTGTATGTCATTCGGCATCCGTCTTTTGAGCGCATCATCAAGAACATTGCCGACATCATCGAGGACGAACCCGAAGACGGCAAGCGGCCAAACCCGACGCGCGTTCTTGTGAAGGTTGTGGAGCCGGAAGAAGAACGGGAAAAGCGCGACTTGCCGATCTCGGTCATTGTGGGCGAACCTTACGACCTCAACGATGACTGGATTGACAAAATCGGGCGCGGCCAGATGCCTCCCCTGCCCCACAAGTTTCCCTATGTCCAAGATCTGAAAGAGATCGAGGGCATTATCAAGCACGAAGGCGCAACAGGCGCGGACGTGCCAGCAGAAGCTCCGCTGAAATATGATGTGCAGGCGACCGGCTATTCGACCATTGATGCCGTCGTGTCGGAATATGCGGGACACATTCGCGCCGAACTTCGTATGACCGGCAGCTACACGCCTAACATCAAAGGCATCGTCAAGGCGTTCCTAGAACGCTGCACGTTCGATTTACGCGGTATTCCCCTGAGCCTGGAAGCCGCCGCCGACTATGATGAAGAAACGCGCCAGATCGTGATTGACAACATCCGGCGCGGGCCGGTGAAGCAGCAAGTCATCCAGAACGTCGCCAAGATCATCGGCCAGGCCCGCGCCGGCAAAGAGACGCCTGACGTGGAGGTAAGTACCACCTATGCCAAAGACCTGACTGAGTACGAAGCGTCGCCAACGCAGAACATCATGCAGAACCCGGCTAAATCCGTCCATACTCTCTGCTGCTTTGATAGCGGCGACGAGCTGGAGTTCGCAAAATTGCTAGATGAGGCTGACGATGTGGTTTCCTGGCTATGGAATGACCAGAGCGGCGTCGGCTTTCGCATCCAATACAGCTTTGAGGGCCGGATGCCGTACTACTACCCGGACTTCTTGGTTCGGCTGACAGACGGCAGTCTTTACATTGTCGAGAGCAAAGGTAGTATCCGAGAGCGCGACCGGGCTAAGCAAGCCCGCGCCGAGCGCTACGCCGACATCCTGCGTGAAGCGACGGGCGAAGATTGGTGCTATATCTTCCTGGTCAACGACAGCGGTATCAGGCGGCAAGATATGGCTTGGTGGCGACAGCAGGGCCGAACAATGTTCCGTGATCTGGTGAAGCACACGCAGAACGCCGCGACGGGCAGCGGAGGGTTCTGACATGAATGGCTGTGCATTAGACTTCACTTTCACAACCCATACCTGCTGCCATTTGAGCATGAAGGTAGCAATTGTGGCTAATTTGTGAAGACAACCTTCGAATTCCAAAGTATTTAGTGTGTAATATTTTTGTTACACATATCCTTCTACAGTCAAAGTAGAGAGACGGGTATTCTATGAAACTTACAGACATCAAGAACGTTCGTATAGAGGGGCTACACGGACAGTACAAGTTTGACCTAAGCCTCAAACCTGGGCTTAATATCCTTTACGGCTTTAACGGCACCGGGAAAACAACTCTCCTACACATTCTTGCTAACTTGATCGACCGAGATGTAGAACGCTTTTGTCACCTCCGCTTTGACTCTATTGCCGTCGAAACTTACAGTCAATGGCAAATCGAGCTACGGCAGCGACATCAAAATGAGACTGGCATGTCTGTAATTGTAACGATTAACGGCTCAGAGGTTGCAACGATCTCGGAAGGAACGGAGACTCCTCCTACTCTTCGTGAGCTATTAAAGGAAAACCTGGGTGGCAGACCTGTTTACTTGCCAGCATTCCGTTCAGTTTTGGAGGCTGTTAATCAAAACGACTACCAAAGATACCGATATGTTGACAGCGAAGCAAAACAGGCATTAATCAACAAAATCGTCAATGCTGAGAGTCAAGATGAGAAAGACGACTTCCGCTTGAAAGGGCTATATGTGCGGACTTCCTCGCGCATAGAGCAACTTGCGTACAAGACAGTTCTCTGTCGAGACTGGTTTGGGGATTTTGTTCCGGTTATTCGCTGTCCATCATTATGGGAAGTAGCAGATCAATTATCTTCAGAGCAAAATGAAGCCGAGAGGCGCGTGGCTTCGACCGATAGGGAAGCATTTAGAAGCGTTTTTTACCGCATTCTGCAATCAATTTTGGAGCCGTCGCTAGAAGCACCAGACGAACTAGCCGAAGCTATGCTTCATCGCATCGCGGACAATTTAGTTCAACTCGAACAAAACCCATCTGAGCGTGGAAATTCTGAGGAGAACAACAAAATCGCTACGTTGCTACGAAGCAGAAACCAGTCCGTCAATTCAGAGGATGTTACGCTGACAAGCATTCTTCAAGTGTATGACAATGCTATCAGAACACGCAAGGATGTTCAGGAGCAGGCTTTTTCACAACTCTCGACATTTGAAGACTCAGTGAATCAGTTCCTTCTTGGAAAGAAACTTGACATAACGAGGCAGAACACTATTCCGCTTCGAACTCAACGTGGAAAAGCCAGAATGATCTCGATATCAAATGAGCGTAAGGCCCCTCTTGGTATTCTCTCCTCGGGAGAACGACAAGTCGTTACTCTTCTCTTCTCAGCCACACACATGTCGGCCACAGATGGCATCGTTCTGATTGACGAACCTGAACTGTCGCTTCATGTAGATTGGCAGAGGATAATTCTTCGGGAAATGACCAAGCAAGCTGGTGATCGTCAGATTATTGCGTGTACACATGCACCCGAAGTTGCTGCTGACCATCGTAGAGTTATGGTGCGCTTATCTGAATTGGAAGTTAAAGAGTCTACTTCTGACGATGCTGCTATAGATGAACAGACAGATTTTTCTGAGGTCGATAACTAACATGACGAATTACAGCATGGAAGGCTATCTCGTAGCCCTAATGACTAGATCGGCTAGAACTCTACTGTTAGAAGGAGAGAGCGATAAAATTATCGTGTCGCGTGTGATCCGAGAACTAGAAGAAGAAGGCTCGGTGGCGAAGAAGACTACAGTAATAGACACTGCTGAGCTTATTAAAGTATCTAGTCGAACAATCGGCAACAGAGAAAAGGTAGAGGAAGCACATGCAGAAGCTACTAATGAAGGGATTAGCTTGGCAGCATTAGTAGACAGGGAGTTCCGTGAGTTCCAGACAGATGTACTTGTGGAAGATAGGCTTAGAAGCCATAAAGTAGTCCCACCTAACCTTTTTTGGACAAGGGGTCACTCTATTGAGAACTACTTTTTTGAAATCAGTTACTTCATTGAGAACTTAAAACTGCACTTTTCAGAAGATCTGACACCAGGAATGCTTGAATTAGTCAAGCAGAACTTTCCCAGCATCATTCTCGAATCAGCAGCTATATCATTATCAGCTTATAAAACGGGGCTGATAGGACGAAGCGACAAACTTATTAGGAAAGAATGGTGGAAAAGAGATAATCAGACAGAAATGTCTATTTCCTTCCCGCACTTAAGCAGCGGTTTAATATCAAGAGGGGCAACACAAATACAAGCAACGGAGATGGAAGAGGCAAGCGTAATCTTCAAACAGCGTCTCCTAACATCGGATGTTCATCTACGCAAATGGATTGCACACGGGCATCTAGGAACTGATTTACTCTGGACGGGTATTGCAAAGCTACTTGAGGAAGAAGGCTGTTCACAAAAATCCGTGGAACAGGTTGCTTACGGTCAAAATGCTGGAAAGCTCCGGTGCGCGTCTAGCAGTTGGGCAAACAGCATCATCAAGGAAACGACAGAGTCTCCTACGGCGCTTTGGCAGTGGTATATGGTAGATAAATAGTTGATCGAACATATCAGATCGGCTCTACTAAATGCTATCCTGTTGTTGGCAGGAACAGATAGAAATATGCGTCGAATGTTTTTACCTAGATAAGGTTTAGCTGACCTGATGTTCTTATAAGGGCTACGACGTCTATTTCAGCTCGAACAATTTTTTGCCCTGCCTCCTTATGTATTCACACTGGTGGCGATCTGGGGCGGAATCCTAGCAAGAACAGCCAAATGACGCAGTTCTTTTACCTCCTGAGTGAAGAAAGATATTTAAGCGACATTGGTACAAAGCACATAGCCTCTGTGCGGGTGCGAACGAGGCTCGACCTTTCCACTTGACTTGACGAAGATATTAGACGCCGACCCGCGCCTGCTTTACCGCCTCATCAACTACAGTTGCAACAACAAGAGGATTGATTTGGCCCCGTTGGGTGATGAGTGACGGGGCCTCGTCTTGCTACATCAGTGCCGTGCCCTGCACAATGAATACGTAAATCCCCCCTTCGAACTTTACTTATGATGCAAGTAGTTTAGGACACTTGGATTTGCTTTCTATAAGTAAAGACACCGCTTCTAAATTGAATGACCGTGCAGGTCGTGTGAGATGCATTACACGTATATTGCGTAAATATTTACGCAATATACGTAAAGATACTGGAGGCACTGTTGCCTCAAACGTGGCGTAACATATCAGCGCCTTCAGGTTCTGTCGCCGAGCCTTTCCCGTGAACTTGCCTCACTTGCCAGCGCTAACATAATAATCACGCATGACTAACCGTCATTCAAGAAATGACTTGCATTGCCCGTATTCCTCACCAAATTTCTTCAACGCCTGATGTTTCACTGCCTTAGATACTCGATGCTCTTTACCCCGTACTCTAACTTTGCACTCCGTTCCAGCACCAGAGCAACGGTTTGATCGGCGGTTTTGCCGAAAACCGGCTTCGGCTGATAGTTGTTTCTTAGGATACCGGCGGCATTCCTCTCCTGGCTGGACGTGATCCGGCACGGAACAATCGCGGTCGGCATCACACTTGTTTTCCCACCCCCCACACGAAAGCGGAGCCTGAGCACAAAGGTTTCAGGACGACGAGCCAGGGAGTTTCCACCGAAGGCAAAGTTGCCGAGGCTGTAAGCGATGTATCTGCCCCTGTAAAGCTCGATGCCCTGCACGACATGAGGATGATGCCCAACGACGGCATCTGCCCCGGCATCGATAAACTTCCTTCCCATCTGCTGCTGCCAGAGTTTTGGAACGGTATCAAGCTCGCTGCCCCAATGCATCACCACGACAACGATATTGCCAGGCTTTTTGTAACGCTTGATCTCGCTGAGAACACGCTCCGGCGCTCCGCCGATCACAGTGGTATTCTCGCCGACCACCGTGCAGTCACCAATGACGACTTGGGTACTCTTGACGGTGCTGAGATAAGGCACATCCTGGTAGAAAACCGGAACATGCGCGTTCCTGAAGTTTGCGACGGTGTCGCTGAACCCGGCCTGGAGGTAATCGAAAGAGTGATTGTTCGAAAGGCCGATTGCCTCGACCGACCCTGCCGGGAAGATCGACGCATAGTGAGCCGCTCCCTTGAATTTCCACTGCTTATCGGCGGTTTTGACAGCGTTCGTCAAAGTACATTCAAAGTTGACGATAGTCAAGTCATCATTCAGGAACCAGGGGCGCATGAGTGCAAAAGGATAATCCACAAGGCCGGAGCGGCGGTACACAGCGGGGAATCTGCCTCCGCTATCATCGCTGTTGACAGTGCCAAACGTGCAGTCGCCCGCGAAGGAGAGCACGATCTCGCTGGGCGTCCTGCGGCCACGCTCACAGCAGGCGGCGGCGGCGCGGTCGATGAGGTCTTCAGATATCCCGAAAAAGCGGGGCGGCGAGTTTTTCTGCCAGTCGTCACGGCGGCTATCCTGAAAAAAGAGAATGCTTTTCAGCATATGCGAAAGCGCTTGAAACGACGGGTCAGGCGCAGTGTCTAGCTGTGCCGTAAGGCCGCGCGTCTCAGAAACGGAGTCACTGGAGGCGCCGGTATCACAAAGAGCATTGAGGCAGCGCAAAGCTTTCCGAGATGCGGCCTGCCGGGTAAGGGTGTGAAAATCGATTTTTAGTGCTAAGTGTCCGGCACCAGGATTTGGCGAGACGAGGCGCTTCGACTCCCAACTGCCGGAAGATTTCATGCAGCCGGCAGTCAGCAACAGAATCGGCAGCAGGAGAGCAGCGGCAAAAGGAATTCGTCTCATGATTTGCCTTCAAGATCGGCTAAGTTTTCTTCTATTATACGGGGCTTTTTCTCTTCAATAGAAGGGGTCTCAGCAGGATTACCACGGGCACGGCTGATAATCTTTGAGGAACTGGCCGAAGATCGGGGTTTCAGCTTCGGTGATCCCTTGAGCGATGGGGTGGTAGATGCGGGCCATGCCGTCGATGATGTCGAGGGGCGGGAAGAAACCGCGCTCTTCCTGGATTCGCTCTCGCTTGGGGCCTGGATTTTCGTCAGTGACCCAGCCGGTGTCGACGCTGTTCATATAGATATTATCACGGGCGTAGTCTTCCCCGGAGGTCCGGGTCATCATGTTAAGCGCGGCCTTTGCCATATTGGTATGCGGATGGAAGATGGTCTTATGGCGGCTGAACTGGCCTTCGACGGCAGAGACATTGACAATGAAGCGGCGGGCGAACGGAGAACGGGTTAAGAGCGGCTTGAGGCGGCTGTTCAGCAGGAAGGGGGCGACGGAATTGACAAGCTGGACTTCCAGCATTTCGGGGGCGCTGACATCGTCAAGGCGGAGCAGCCAGCTATTGACGGTGCGCGAGTCCGCGCGTTCTTCGTTGTCTTCCAGCGCATCGACGGGCAGAACATCAGTGACACCGGGCAGGACGGCGGGCAGCAGCGTGGAGCTGTCGGAAACTGCAAGTGTCGAAGGCGCTTCCTGGACAATCAGGCGGCGGACAGAGTGGGACAGCATCTCGCGTGGCTGCTGCTCCTGAGTAATCAAATCCTGGTAGAACCCGACCGGGCGGCGGATAGTCTGAGCGGCATTGTGGATCAAAATATCCAGCGACGGCTCGGTATGCAGAAGATGCTGTGCAAACGACTCCACTGCCGGGATGTTCCGCAGGTCCAAGCCATAAAGCTGCAAGCGCTCACTCCAGTCGCCAGCGTCAGCCTCCGCGCTGAAACGCTGGGCGGCAGCGTGGGGGAACCGGGTCGTGACAAGAACGCGGGCCCCGTCACGCAGCAGACGCAGCACGGTCTGGAACCCGATCTTGACTCGTCCGCCGGTAATCAGCGCCGTGCGTCCTGTCAGGTCCGCACGAGCCTCACGCATTCTGTAGTTGAAATCCGCGCAGTCGGGGCAGAGCAGATGATAGAAAAAATGGACTTCGGTGTAGTCTTTTTTGCAGACATAGCAGCACTCCGGCTGGTTCAATATCCGGCCTACGAGCCGAGGTGGCAGGGCCGCAGATTCCAGCAACGCTGTGGAGGCCGGCAGAGCATCACGCTGGATATGCACCATGGCGGTTGTCGCCAGCAAAGCCCGGTCTTCGGCAAGCTGACGCTGACGCTCATGGTACAGGTCACGCCGCTTGCCTTCCCGGTAGAGTTTCGAGATAAGGCCGTTAAAACGGTCGGTTCGGCGGATTGTCCCATGCGAGTCAACGACCCGCTGCAATGTTTCTACGCAGCTTTCTAATTCAGTGTCGGTCATGTTACTCGTCATATTCTCATGCACAGGTATCAGGACCCAGTACATGTCATGCGCCTGGTCTTGTCCAGGTACAGAAACATTTTACCATACTCAGTGTTCAGCGCAGACCGGCTGCGATCTTGAGCGCCTGATCTACTCTTTGCATCGCCTCATCGCTCAAGCGGCCATAGTAGCTGAGGAAGCGTGACTTGTTTAAACTGCGCGTCTGCATCAAAAGCACTTTGGATCGCAGAGGCAAGACGCCTTCGCTTTCTTCAATAGACCTCTTGCGTAATTCGAGTATACTGTCGGCATGTTCTACGCCGACTTGAAAACTAAGCCTGACGGCGTCTTCAAGCGCCTGACGGGGGT
>JBPBQB010000303.1:0-33641 GCA_050954545.1 Janthinobacterium lividum
CGCGGCAACAAAAGCGCAAAGTCCACCTGCTGCACTGGTCAGCACTGGCTACCTGGAAGGCAGACCCGGCGGGCGTGGACTCATACAGAGTCCAATTCGGAACCTCTGTATTAACCTGCGAAGGCAGGTTTTGTGCCCTTGTTGCCGCGACTTCAGTCGCCCGCTCAGAAACCTTATCATTGAGACAACTATAGAAAGGAAACAGCATGGCGATAGACGACGGCAAAAATCAGGCTCTGGGAGCGCCCGTCAAGGCGCAGATCTTTAATGAGGACTCAAACACGCTGGTCCCGGCGCTGGAATGCCTCTTTAACCCAACCGAGTATTCGTTCACGATGGGGAACCACTGGACACCGAAACGGGCCAACGGGCGCGAGATGTCATTTCTGGAATATTCCGGCGGCGACAATAGTACGCTGACCATCGATCTGTTCTTTGATACTGTCGAGCCGCGCACCGTCAACGGCAACACGTACAAAGATGTCTCCGACTATGTCAAGACGCTTCAAAGCTTTATGACACCCGCAATCGGGAAATCCGGCACCAAAAACAAGCGTCCGCCTTATCTGCGGTTCCAATGGGGCAAAGGCTACAGCTTCAAGTCCGTCCTGCAGACGATGTCTGTCCGCTATACGCTCTTCAACCAGGCGGGCGACCCCGTCCGCTGCACGGCAAGCGTCACGCTGATCAGTGTCGAGTCGGATTCGGAAGACAACCAGAAGGGCACCAATCCGACTTCCTACGCCGAAGCCGGTCATAAACGGCGTCAGGTGATGCCGCAGGACACGCTGGCCCTGATCGCTTATCAGGAATACGGCAACTCGAACCGGTGGCGCAGCATCGCGGAAGCAAATGGTTTGGAAGACCCGATGGATCTCAGACCGGGCCAAATCCTTGCTATCCCGCCCGCCTAACGGAGAACTTTCATGTCTGCTTCACTTGCCTCTATAAAGACTCGTAGTGACGACACCGCCCGCTCAGGCAGTGCAAATGGCCGTGCTGCGGACATGACACGCACCTATTTTACGATGAAGCTTGATGGCGTGACGGCCAGCGACAAGCTTCTGAACGATATTTTGGAGATGAGTGTCGAGAGCAGCCTGTCCCTGCCGGATATGTGTACGCTTCGGATTCAGGAAGGCCTGTTCGCCGACAAGGGGCATGATGATCCGTTTCACTGGTCCGGCTCAGACACATTCAAGGCGGGGACAAAAGTGGAAGTGCTGGGTGGTAAGTCGATCAGTGATGCCGTGCTGGTCTTTGCGGGCGAAGTTACCTCTATCGAGATGGACATTTCATCGCATAGCCTGCCGACGCTCTTGATCCGCTGCTACGATTTCTCGCACCGACTGCATCGAGGCCGCTTCAGCCGCTCGTTTCAGAACATGACGGATTCAGACATTGTCCAGAAAGTCTGTCAGGAAACCGGGCTTACCGGCGAGGTAGACAGCACGACACCGGTACATGACTGGGTCTTCCAGAACAATCAGACAAATTGGGAGTTTTTAAGCCAGCGTGCCGCCCATGCCGGCTGCCGTCTGTTCGGAGGGCGGGATAATAAAATTCAGCTCAAATCACTCACCGGCAGCTCGGACAGCGCACTCACGCTGACCTGGGGAGATGATCTGGTCTCTTTTCGGCCCCGGATCAACGCGGCCTCACAGGTAGACGAAGTCTCCGTGCATGGCTGGGACCCTGGTCAAAAGCAGGCCATTCTAGGTGTGGCGACCACCCCGAACGGAATGCCGACGACCGGAGCGCAGGCGCGGTCAGCGGCCATGAGCGCTTTGGGGTCCGCAGCCAAAATGATGATCACGGACAGGCCGACTCACTCGCAGACCGAAGCGGAAAAAATGGCCCAGTCCATCTGCGACGACATCGGCGGCCAGTATGTCGAAGCCGAGGGATTGACTATCTGGAACGGCCATCTGTTGCCGGGAGCCAAAGTGACTGTCAAGAATGTCGGCACACGGTTCAGCGGCGACTATTTCGTGACCGCGACGACCCATGTTATGAGTGTCGCGGAAGGCTTCACCACGTTATTTTCCTGCACGGGAAAGCAGCCCTCGACTGTCCTATCTCTGATGGGCAACGCGGGTGGGGGAACACGGGCACCGCTGGGCGGCAACATCGTGGTCGCACTGGTCACCAACAACAAAGATGCCAGCAATCTGGGCCGGGTCAAAGTCAAATACCCCTGGCTGTCCGATACCGACGAAAGCTACTGGGCGAGAATCGCGACCCCGATGGCCGGGTCGGGCCGAGGCTTCTACTTCCTGCCGGAAATCGACGACGAAGTTTTAGTGGCCTTCGAGCACGGCGACATCCGCCGCCCGTATATTGTCGGCTCGCTGTGGAACGGCGTCGATACGCCCATCGAAGGCAACGATATGGCAGTGGACGGCAGCAACCAAGTCGTTCACCGCATCATCAAGACACGGATCGGCCACACCATCCTGCTGGATGATACCGCTGGCACCGGCGAAATGAAGATGACCACGAAAAGCGGTCATTTTCTGACCCTGAACGACCGGGATCAGAATATCACGGCACAGACAAAAGACGGGCATAAGCTGCTGCTGGACGATCAGAACAAGAAAATCGTGGTCATTGACAGCTCAGGCCAGAACAGCATCACGATTGATACAAACAGCAACAATATCGAATGTGTCTGCATCGGCGATTTCAAGGTCAAAGCCACCGGTAATGTCAATATCCAGGCCGAGCAGGGCATTCAAATGAGCACGCCTGCTCAGTTCAAGACCTCGGCGGATGCCGGTGTCTCCATCACGACGACTGCTCAGATGCAGCTCAAGGCCGAAGCGACAATGGATATCGAAGCCACCGGCCCCACGACGATCAAGGGCGCTATTGTTCAGATCAACTAACTGTTATTACGCAGTGCCAGGCGCGTGGAACTAAAGTTCTGCGCTATGGGGCGCAGACGCCTAATGTCCGCCTGCGCGGACAAAGAGTAGATCGTGATAACACTCTGCTCCTTCTCGACGAAGGTCGAGACTAGGCGTCTTCGCCCCACAGCCGAGGACTTCAGTCCCACGGCTCTGAGGATTGCGTCACATTAGATCAACTAATTCATCTCGCAGACAGGAGAAACCGATGCCGCAGCATGTTTGTAACGGAGCCGTGACGGCCTGTACTTTTGGGCTGGCCCCCTCGACACTAATAGTCCTTCCCATAAACCGGGTGCTGACCAGTTCCCAGCCGGCAGCGACCATTATGGATCATGTGCCGATGGTCAATATCACTCCATTCGGCATGTGCATGGCCCCGGCGAACCCGGCAGTGATCACGGCAACCGCCGCCGCGCTGGGCGTCCTGACCCCCATGCCCTGTGTCCCGGTAACGCCAGCCCCTTGGGTTCCCGGCTCACCTACCGTGCTGGAAGGAAACTTCCCGGTGCTGAACAACACGTCGCAGCTCATGTGTGTCTGGGCCGGCGTGATTACGATTACCGTGCCCGGCCAGTTCACGGAAATGGTGCCATAGGAGCCGCACAATGACTGATCCGACCAAAGATTTTTTAGGGGCAGGCTGGAAATTCCCGCCTCGGCTCGACGTACAGGGGCAGATCGAATTGGTCTCCCAGGAGCAGGATGTCGAGGAGGCAATTCTCATGATCCTCGGCACCAATAAAGGCGAGCGTCCGATGCGTCCTGAGTTCGGCTCCGAGCTTTCCCGGCTTGTCTTCGCACCGATCAACACGGCGACGACCGGCCTGGCCGCCCGCTATGTCCGCGAATCGCTTGCCCGGTGGGAGCCGCGCATCCGGGTGACTCAGGTGATGGCCCGCCCCGATCCCGCCCACGAAAGTCGGCTGATGATCAGTATCGATTATTCGATTCCCGCGACCAATTCCGACCGCAATCTCGTGTTTCCGTTTTATACTATTCCCGGAGAGGACTAAGAAGACCCATGTCCCTGAACGCGCCCAATCTCGACGATAAATCCTTCCAAAACATTGTCGATGAAGTCAAACGCAAGATCGGGGCCCGCTGCCCGGAATGGACCGATCACAACGTTTCCGACCCCGGCGTCACGCTGATCGAGCTGTTCGCCTGGATGACGGATATGACTTTGTTCCGGCTCAATCAAGTCCCGGAGCGCAATTATATCAAGTTTCTGGAAATGATCGGCGTTTCTCTTGAGCCGCCCGCCCCGGCTCAGACCGACCTGCGCTTTCGCCTGTCGCGGTTCATCGAAGACCAGAACGGCGAAGAAGCCTTCGAACGCCTGCTGCGGGCACGCGACACGGTCGCCGCAACGATCCGCACGGAGACCGAGCTGTCCATTGAGTTCACGACCGATGCCGATCTGCGGATGGTCCGCCCCCGACTGGCCTATGTCTCCGCCCTGCCTGCTGTCGAGAATGGCGTTCCCGGCGAAGACGGCCTCGGCGCACGGGATTTCGTGGCCGGCAAGGGTGCCTTCCCGATCTTCAGTCCCGTTCCACGCAGCGGCGACACGCTTTACTTAGGCTTTGAGAACGATGTCTCGGGCAATGTCATTCAGCTTGAAGTGCAGTGCCACGAAGCCGCCGCGACCGGGCTTGACCGGGATTACCCGGCCCAGCGCTGGGAGATTTGGAACGGAGTCGAGAGTCGCTGGGATATTTTGCAGGATGTTCTCGACACGACCTACGGGTTTGCCCTGCCTCCCGGCCAGTCTTACCAGGGGAAATCCACGGGCATGATCGAGCTTCCCATGCCGACCGGCCTGCTGCCGCTGCTCATGAATGGGCGACGCGCCTACTGGGTGCGCTGCCGCTACTCACCCGATCTGCCGCCGCGCGGCCCGGAGATGCGTCGTCCGTCGCCGTACCAGAAGCCCCCGGAGTTCACCAATATCCAGGCCCGGACAGTCGGCGGCACTGCCCCGGCCAGCAACTGCACCACGGTCAGTTTCCGGGATTTAGGCCAGAGCGACGGTCTCCCCGGTCAGGTCTTTCGCCTGGTTCACCGGCCTATCCTGCGGCTGAAACCCGGCGAGGTCATCTTGGTCGGCCCGCAGGGGACGCCGCGCGAGGAGCTGAAAGAGTGGATTGAAGTCGAAGATTTCTCGGAAAGCGGCAAAGATGACCGGCACTTTGTCTGTGACACCGCCGCAGGCGAGATCATCTTCGGCCCGCTCGTGCCCGAACCCGATGGCAGTACGCGTCAGTACGGCTCCGTGCCGGAGCGTGGCCATACCATCACGCTCTCGGCCTACCGCTACGGCGGCGGGCGATTAGGAAACATCGCTGCCGGGCAGGTCGGCATCTTAAAGTCTTCTATCCCGTACATCGCCGAAGTCTCCAACCCGCGCCGTGCCGACGGCGGACGAGAGCAGGAGACATTGGACCGGGCCAAGCTTCGCGCCCGGGCCATGCTGCGGCAGCGCGAACGTGCTGTGACTGCCGAAGATTATGAATTCTTAGCGACGCAAGCCTCTTCCGGTGTCGCCCGCGCCCGCTGCGTCCAGCCCCGTGCCATTCACTCTGCTGGAGCAAACGGCGAGCGCATCCCGCCGGGTGTCGTGCGTGTCCTGCTCGTGCCCGCACTTGGCGAAGCAGTGACAGTCCCGCGCCCGAGCGATCTGCATGTCCCGACACGTATCCGGCAGGATGTCCAGAAATATCTGGATGAGCGCCGCCTCCTGACCGCCGTTCTGGAAGTGAGCGAGCCGGAATATATTTATGTGTCGACCGACATTACGCTGGTGGTCGATCCGAAAGCCAACGAAGATGAAGTCGTCCGGGGTGTCCGGTCCCGGCTGGAACGCTTCGTCCATCCGCTTTCCGGCGGCCCGAACGGTGACGGCTGGCCGTTCCGCATTCCCCTGCGACTGGCAGACCTTTACGCGCAGGTTCAGGCCGCGTCCGGTGTGGCATTTTTAACAGATGCTAAGATTTATGTCTCGCACGTGACCAATGCCGAAGAAGGCCTTCTCTCGTCGGAGCGTCAAGTTTCTAACGCCGAAGGCGTCATTATCGGCGACAACGCGCTGATCTGTTCCCGTGAGCATCGCATCCGTGCCATTTCCATGTCTCAGGTCGGCCTGGAAGAAACCGCTTACGCTTAAATTACTAACGTGACGCATACAAAGCCCACGGAATAAATTCCGAGGCTGAGAAAAAAGCCCATCGTCCAGGGGACGAAGGACCGAACTTGTGTTTTATCTTGTGTCGCCGCGACACTGGGTACTTCCGAGCCTCGGAATTTATTCCGTGGCATGACTTACCACCTACTATGCCTACTGAAAACAAATTACTAGCTTCTCGAAGCTCTGCTGACCAAAGCACTGCTGAGTCGTCTCTGGTCGCGTCGACACTCTCGGTTCAGCTTGTCTTCGATGAAATCACGCTGACACTCAAACAGTCCGACACGCCTTTGCCTGTCCTGCGGCAGCCTGTCTGGCATTACGTCGAGCCGATGCCTGGCGTTGATGTCCGCGTTCAGTCAGACGATGAGAACCACCGGCTAGTGCGCGTGTCTGTCGAAAGTGACGCGCCTGGCTGGAACCCCCGCTGGCCGCACTGGTCGTATGCCGTTCGGCGTACCCCGGAAGACCTGGGCGGCGATGCCATGTCCGCACAGGATGCACTCTCGGAAGACGAATCAGCCCTGACACTGCTGCTGCTGGCCGGAGAGCGGCGGGAAGCCACCCTGGAATTCCACACGCTGCTTGACGGCGAAACGGCCCCCGGCGATTACCGTTTTGATGTCGTGCTGACGGATATTGAAACGGGAGCCGAGACACGCACCTATGGGCTAGCCCGGCTTCGGCACCCGGAAGCTAATTACTTGCAGCACCTGCCTGCCCTGTATACGTCCGCCCCGCCCCGGCTAGGCCAGAACGCCGTCCCTTACGAAGACCCGCCGTTCTTCGAGCGGTTCCTGCGCGGCTTCGAGGATTCCGGGGAGCCGCTGGGCGACATGCTCTCGAACCTCTATCGCTATTTCGATGCCGACTCGGCCCCCGCCGATTTCCTGCCCTGGCTGGCGACCTGGGTTGCCTTAGATTTAGACGAAAACTGGCTCCAGCTCAAGCGCAGGCGCTTGATTAAAGAAGCCATCTGGCTGTATCGGTGGCGTGGGACCCGTCTTGGCCTGTCGCGGTATTTAGAGATTTACTCCGGCGTCAAGCCCGAGATCAACGATCAGCCGTTCTCCGGGATGCAGCTTGGCCCCACTAGCATTCTGGGTCAGAACACCGTTCTGGGTGGTGTCCAGCCTCATACGTTTGTCGTGACTCTCGCCGTGCCGGACCCGAGCGCCATCAATATCGAGACGCTGCGGCGGATTATCGAGTCCCAAAAGCCTGCCCATACCGCCTATGAGGTGCGGGTCATCGAGCGTGAAGCCGGTGGCCTGACCACCCTGGAAGCCCTCAGCAGCGAAGATCTGAGTTTTGATATTCTGGAGGAAACTGCCCGTGCCACTTGAAACTTTGATCGCGAATAAGATCACCGGTATCCGCCCGTTTAACGAGCTTCCCATTGATGCGGAGATTTGGAAACAGGCCCACAACCACCATCATCTGCACCGGTATCTTCATGCCGTCGGTGCCCACCGCCCTGGTGTCGTGACCGGCCTGGAAGTGATCGCCTCTCAGGTGCGGGAGCGGACTGTTATTGTCGCTCCCGGTGTCGCAATCGATACGGAAGGTCAAACCCTGGTCGTCTCTCAGCCGACTTCTCTACAGATCGACCCTGTGCGCGGCAACGTCTACGTGACGCTTGCCTTCCGGCGCGAGTCGGACCGGAACTCCGCCGTCACTGTCGGCGGCGGTCAGGAATACTACCGTGAGCTGGAAGGGCACTATCTGGTAACGACCAAAGAGCTGCCGAAGACCGCGTATATCGAGCTTGCGCGTGTCTATTCATCGTCTGCGGACAAGCCGATCAAAGACGCTGTCAACGCCTCCGCGCCTGCCGCTGATGAAGTCAATCTGCTGTTCCGGCCCCTGTCGTTCCCGCACTGCTACGCCGACACCGGCATCGGCGAACTTGCCTACGTCCCAAATACCACTTCATCGCCCTGGAACCCGAACCGGTCTGGGCTATGGAACCTGCTGCGCGAAGGCAGCGGGCGCGGATTTCATCTGGGCTTTACCGGCACTCTCGGCCTGAAAGCGCTTTCGACCGGGCAGGATGCCGGGCCGGAACCGTCCCTTGCCTACATGGCGGGTCGTCAGGGCTTCCATGCCCTCGGCGATGCCGAAGCGGACGGCCTCAAAAAGTTCCTCTCAGACGGCGGTCTCCTGTTTGGCGAGGCAGGGCAGGGGAACGCAGAGTTCGCGGCTGGCTTTCAGGAGCTTGCCGGTAAAGTCGGGGCCAAGCTGAAAAAACTGCCGAAGAACGATCCACTGCTGACTGCTCACTATGTCTTTTCCTCCCCGCCGTCCGGTGCCCAGAGTCAGGGCGAGATATTAGCCGACATGGACGCCGGAGTCATTTTCAGCACCTACGATTACGGCGCGGCCTGGCAGGGAGAACTGGAAAAACCTGACGCCCCCGATGCCCGAGAACGAATCCGTCAGGCTCAGGAGTTCGGCCTGAACATAGTCGCCGCCGCCGCCGGGCGACGTCGCTCGCGTGAGCTGGCTCGTTTGGGGTGAAAGCCGAATAATCGAGTGAGTAAACTCGCTATGCCTCAGAAGGCATTACTTCGTATCTGCTAGAGGGCGAAGCGCCGCGCGTCCAGGGGACGCAAGATAAGATAATCCGGACTCTCTGTATTCTGTCCCCTGGACAGGCGGCGTTTCCGAACGCCCTTCAGCGAGTGACTTCAGTCACTCGTCCTAAAACACGACGGCTCTAACAATTATTCACAGTGATACGCAGAGGAGAATGTACTACGCGTGGCAAGAACCAAAGGGCCTCAAAAGCTTAGTTTAATACGGAACCCGCCCGGCGGGACTGTTCTAGCCGCATCGGCAGGCGGACAGATCGAGGCCGAATTCGATTTTATCAATGACAGCCCGGAAGTCGCGGCATTTGAGCTGGCCGTGGAAGGAATCTCCCCGGACTGGCTGAGCGGTGCGGGCCAGAAAGCCGGGAAAATGGTGGCGGCGTCCGGTGACGGCTCACTCAAACTCCTGCTGACTCCCCCGCGCACGGCAAGTGTCGGGGAATACGATTTCTCAGTCCGTATCATGTCCGGCGGCGATACGATTACCCCGGCGACTTCCCTTGTGCTGCGCGTTGACCCGGCGGATGAATCCTCGGAAGTGCCCACCATCATAGAGCCGGAACCGCCGCTGCTTGCGGCCTCCATGCCGGAACCGGAACTGGTGCCTCCGCCGCTGAAGCTGGCTGCCCCCCCCAAGCCTGCGCCGCGTCGACGCGCCGTGCCCCTGCCTGAGCCGGAACCGGTATTCGCGGCTGAACCGATCCCGGAGCCTGCCGCAGAGTTAGTGCCGGAGCCTATGCCGGAGCCGCCTGCGCCCAAAGCGCCGGAGCCTGTCGTATTCTCGACGCCGGAGCCAGTGGCAGTCGCCGTGCCGGAACCGCCTCGGGTCATGCCGGAGCCTAGCCGCCCGCTGGCTGACGACACTCCCCCACCTGTGCGCTCAGTCCAGCCCGTTCCCCGGCCTGTCCAGCCCGTACCGCGCCCCATTGCCCCGCCACCAGTTGTCGAAGAAGCGCCGATACTGGTCGACTATCAGGCGACGCCCTCACGTAGCCAGATCGAAGACGACGATCAGGAGCCAGTGGAAGAAGAGACTGCCCTGATCGATCTCGCCGACGGCGGCTCGATTGCCCTGAAGCCCGGCGAAACCAAGCTGCTGCGCTTTACGTTTGTCAACGAATCGCCGCGCGAAGCGACCTACGTTCTGGATGAAGACCAGTCCCTCCCGGAAGAGTGGATCACGCTGGTTCAGGATCAAGTCAACCTGACACGTAACGGCAAAGGCGATGTCTCTCTGCGCCTGTCGCCGCTGCTGAATGCCGAGCCGGGCGATTACCCCTTTGGCATCACGCTGGGCCAGCAGGGCGGCATTCTGACGCCGCGTTTTCTGACCCTCACCGTCCAGGCGACCCCGGCTGTCAAGATCTCGATCAAAGACAAGACACTCAAGATCGGGGCCATGGGATCGTTTGCCGATTTCCCGCTCATTGTCGAAAGCGCTGGCAATGTCGATACTGCATTTAGGATCGCCGTTCAGCCTCCCCGCTCCGACACGGACGAAGCCGCCCGGAATCCCGTCCCGGTCTACGGCACGGCTCAGTGGCAGTACCTCTTCGATAAAGAACTGGAAACGCTGCGCTCACCCGCCACGGGCCGTGCGCCGCGCCCTGTCCCGATCCGTCTCAGGCTCCAGCGCAAAGGTCCCTGGTGGTTCGGTTTCCGCGAGACCCATCAAGTCCATGTCGTGGCTGTGCCGGTGACGGATGCCGGGAACGGCGGCAAGCCGGGCAATGGCATCGATGTCACTGCCGTCCGCCAGCGCTTCTGGCCGATGCCGTACCTCACGCTTATCCCCGTGTTTCTGCTCCTGATGCTGCTTGGCGCAGGCGGGGCTGATGACGTATCCGTCGCCACCGCCCAGCACCAGGAGAACGATACTTACTGGGTCGTCAATCCTCCGGATAATACGGTCAAATCGACCACGCTCAAGTGGGACGCCTCGCCCACGGCCTTCCTGCGGGTCAGCGGCGAAAAGATCAGCGGCGAACAGACTGCGTCTTCCGCCCCTGCCGATAAAAGCAGCTTTAGCCAGGTCGTGCGCGGCAGCGGGCAATTGCCCTGCCAGGTCACAGTCAGCCGGGGAGAACCGGATGTCGAGTACCATTACAAGGCTAGCCGACTGATGGGCGGCGGCGATCAGGACGTATTCGTCCATTATATCTTCACCCGCCGGGATACTCCTCTGAAAGCAGAATATCAGGATGCCGCCCATAAAGCCTACACTCTCGGCGCGGGTGCCAACATCACGGTCACGGTTCCAAAAACCGGATACGCGCACTTGAACCTGACAAACAACGCCGCCACGTACAACGACGTCGATTACTGGGTCGTTCGCCAGCCGAACGCCGATACGTCGGCCTTCCTGTTGCAAAACATCGATCCTAAAGGAACGATTGAAGACAAGAGAAGCAAAACGCCGGTCATCTCGCTTACAGGCAAAGACGATCTGGACGACAACAAGATCGTCCTGATCACCTCCGATGCGAACCGGCCTGTCCTGACCATCACGCTGAAAAAAGAAGGAGCGGCAGCCCAATGAAACTGCTCCATCCCGAAGTAGAAGTCCTGCCCGGCACACCCGGCAAACGCCCGACCACCCAGACTCCCGAGCGTGAAAAACTGGTCGGCAGCGTCATCCTGCGCCTGACCAACGACACGCCCCAGGAAAACGCCTACACCGTGCGCCTGCGCTGCGACCATCCCTTCTGGCAGGAAAGCTGGTACACGGTTACGTCCCACCCGCCCCTCGGTGCGAATCCCGCCGCCGGAGGCAAACCGGACATCCCCGGCCACAGCGACCGCTCGGTCAAAGTGTTTGTCCCGCGCGGGGCCTCCCGCGACATCTTTATCCGTTTCAATGTCCTCAAAAAACCGGAATGCCGGGCGGGACGTTACGACTATACGATTGAAGTCGAGACACAGGTCACGCTGGCTCAGGAAGGAGCCGCACGGCGCAAAGATCGGCTGACCACCCTTCATGCCGTCGCGAACGTGCGCCCTTTCTACAAATGGAGCGTCGATCTGACTCCTGAGCAGCGCCGGGTCGGAAGACGGCATAAGACCGGTGAGTTCGAGGTCGTCGTTACGAACGAAGGCAACGACTGGCTGTACTGCGACTTGCAGCTTCCTCGCCCCAAAGACCTGCTGCTCGACTGCCCGACCCTGCGCCTCGCCGTCCCGCCCCCGGAACCCGGCGAAATGCTGCCGACCGTGGGAGTCGCGGAAGGCCGTGCTGGGACTCAGCGATCCGTTCCATTATTGGCGACCACCAAGCTCAAGCTGTTCCGTGGCGACGTCACTGCCCAGCCTCTGTCCGTCTCTGCCCTGCGAGTCGATGCGCCGTCGCTGTCCGCTCCTGCCGAGGACGGCTACGCAAGCCTCGGCTCCGTGGTCGCCGAGGGAACAAACGAATCCCAGCCTGCTCCCTCGGACCGCGCCCTGCTATACGCGCCTCCGATCCCCGCCAAGCTTGTCGACTTCTTCACGCGCGGCGCAGGTTCCTTCCGGGCCTGGATCGCCCCTCTGCTCCTGCTGATGATCGCGATCCCGGCGGCATTCGTCGTCGCCCAGCATATCTGGTTCGCGGTCAAGATCAACAATTTCGGCACTGTCGGAACCAGCAACCTCGCCGAAGCCGGCAAGCCGCTCATTATCAGCGGCAAATATGTCATCGGCTCCCATGTCTCGATCACGACTGAGCCGAACGGCAAGGGTCAGACGCTGTATGAAGAGGACAGCAAAGAAGTCAAAGACGTTCTTCGAAGTACCGGTGGCCCCGGCGCGGCGAAATTCGACCGCTGCAGCATCACCCTCCCGGCAGCGCTGAACCATAAATCGGGTTATTTAGTCGTCCAGCGCCTCGGCGCAGTCTTCCCGTATCTCTCCGCCATCCTGCCGAAAGACAGCAAGCCCATTCAGATTGGGGACGCTCTTGTCACGCATGATCCCGCCGTCACCCCGGTCGAGCCCGGCCCCTATCCTGTCCACGGCACATTTACGATCCAGGGTCAGAATCTAGGCAAGACCGGCTTTGTCCTGGTCGGCGGGCAGAGAGCCGCCACCACAAATTGGGCACCGGAACAGATCGGCGTGACCATCCCGCCCACTCTGCCGGCCTCTCCAAATCCCGTCGATGTCTCTGTTCGTCTCGCAAGCACGGCTGCGCCCATCGACGCCGGCAGTATCACGATCCAGAACCCCGTCGCCGTCGCTGTTTCAGGTGCCAAAACAGCCGCGACCACCGGTGGCAGCGCAAAGACAGCATCCGGCGGCGGCACACCTCCGAAGACTGTAAAAGCAACAACGCCACCGGCAGTGAAGACGCCGCTGAAACAGGCTGTTCAGGTAGCAAGCAACCATGTCGTGAATACTGTCAGGCCGATTCCTAATATCACGCAAACCGTGATTTCAAGGCCAGTGGTTTCCAACGGGCCGACTGCTGAAGACTACCTGCTGCGTGACAACTTTCAAGCCGCCCTCACCGCCGTCAATGGTCAGGACACCGCCTATGCTCACGCCGTTCGGGCCGTCGCCTACGCCAAAACACCCGGTCAGCTTAATCAGGCCACCATTGAGGTCGCCCAAGCCGATAAGACCGCATCCACGCCCGCAGACAAGGCAATGACCTTTGCCGCCCACGGGTGGATTGCGCTCCAGCAGAAGAACTTCCCGCAGGCCCGCACCAGCTTCAAGCAGGCCGTCGACAGCAGCCCCACGCCCTTCGTGAAAGCCTCGAACGCCTGGGGACAGCCGGACATCAACAACGTCACCAGCACGCTTCATGCCCTGCTCACTGCACCGGGTCTGACCCCCGCCGCGAAACAGGGCCTCGACTTCCAGTACCACAAGGCCTACAAGGCGGAAATGGAATAAGAGACAAGTGACTGAAATCTCTATGCCTTAGAAGGCATTACTTCCAGTGCTGGTCTATTGTTGCTGCTGTGACGCAGAAAAGCCACGAAACAAGATGCCACGGAATAAATTCCGAGGCTGGAAAGTACACAGTGTCGCCGCGACACAAGAGGAGGAACCTCTGAATATGTCCGTTCTTTCGTCCCCTGGACTGCACTGGCAGACCTGGAAGGCGATGGGCTTTTCTGAGCCTCGGAATTTATTCCGTGGCTCATTCCGTAGTGGCTCATTCCGTAGTCGCCTTGATACGCAGTAATGCCGCAGGCATACTTTCAATCAATACTAGACCGGCACTTTCAGTGCCGGTTCCGGTGGTGGAATCAATCATGCAGCTTTATTCGTCTAATATCCAGCCACACAAACAAAAACCGGGTCCTGCTCCATAGCAGAACCCGGCTCATTCAGGCCGAACAATGATTTCTTTAACCGGCTCCAAGACTCAGCAGCTTCTCGGAAGCGACTTTCTTGTCGGCGGCATTCGTGTCTTTTTCTTTCACGAGGAGGTACTGCTCCCGTGCTTTGCTTTTATCGTTCATCTCGGCATAGAGATTGGCAAGCTGAAGGCGGCAGTAATTCCAATTGGGCTGGAGCTTCAGAGCAAGCTGATACTTGCTGACCGAAACATTAGTTTCTTTATTATCGTAGGCATCTTGTGCCTGATCGAAATACTCAGACGCTCGCACTTTTTTCTGGTCAGGATTAAGCTGGTAATCAAAGGCGGCGTCCCGCAGCTTGATTCCCTTGAGACGGTCCTGAATAGCCGCCATGATCCGCTGGGCGTATTCCTGACGGCTGGAGGCGTTCGATGCCCGCATGGAACCTTCGTCGGCAGTAATAATCCAGCCATCAGTCTGATTTTTGAGCTTGAGGACAACTTCTGTCCCAACATTGGCTGGCGGCAGGATATTGTTTACGAAGTTCGGGTCTGCTTTGACGGCGTCATTCAGACGGCCTGCGATGATCTGCGCTCGGTCAAACCGCTTGTATTTCCCGGCATCATCCAGGACATACAGAATGCGCTTGTGGAAGCTTTCGTCCAGCGAGTCGCTCAGCCGGACATACACCGAGGTTCCGCCATCAGGCGCAGGGCTTTGCTTTGCCTCAAAAAGATACTGATGGGTGCTGCCGTCAGCCACGGCAGACGCGCTGGATGTGTCGGCCGGGGTGTCCTGAGCAAGAGCCGGTGCAATCAATGAACCGCAGAGCAAAGTCGACAGGAGAATGGGTTGGAGATAAGATGTCAGTTTCATAATTTTCCTTTCAAGCAGGTTCGGTGATAGTAAACTGCTTCGCTTGAACAACGGAAGGACAGGAGCCTCGATGATAGCAATGTTGTCTTTCATTCTATCACAAATTTACGTGATCGTCAACACTGTCTTCATTGCAGGAACTATGCCAAAGAGCGAGTTTCAGTGGCTGCATTCGAATTATCTTTCGATTTGTGGAGGATGTCACTTGACAGCCAGCCTGTTTGCCTGTATATTTTAATTGAGTAATCGATATGATCCGAAAGACAATCCGACCCTAGCCCGCCTCCTTTCAAGGCAGAAATTCAAAAGGCCAAAATGAATACCCGCAGACCTGCTTCAGTATTTTGGACGCGCACCGTCTCTTTCTCTCTGCTTTTCTCTGCCTGCTTCGCCGCAGGGCCGACCGTGTCGGCGGACCCCCCACGCCTGTTTCTCGATCCCGGCGGCCATACCAGTGTCGTCCGGCAGGTTTTGTACACGCCTGATGGCAAAAACCTGATCTCAGTCGGCAATGACAAAGCCATCCGTGTCTGGGACACCTCCACTGGTAAAGAGCTGGGAATTCCGATCTACGGACGCGTTGGGGACGATTCGCAGGGCAAGCTTCTCGCCGCTGCGCTGGACCCATCCGGCAAGGAGCTGGCAGTCGCCGGGCGCACGTTTGTCGGAGAGACCGGCACCGATGCACGAAAAAACCGGTTTGTCATTCGTGTGTTCCGATTGAACGATCTTGCCGCACGCTCGACCGGCGTCACCTTGCAGCAGCTTCTGCCGGGCAATGACAACAACGCTGTTCAGGGCCACGACGGCATCACCTTCCCGCCGGGCCATGGGGACTCGATTCTGACGCTTGCGTTCTCCCCGGATGGTCATCGGCTTGCCAGTGGCTCTGCCGATACGACGATTCGTATCTGGAACCTGGCGTCCGGTGCCTGCAAAGTCCTCGGCGGCGGCAGTGTCTACGATCCTGACCATATGGACTCCTACAAAGACCATGAGCATCAGGACAGCGTCACCTGCGTTGCTTGGTCGCCCGATGGCCGTCAGCTCGCCAGTGGAAGCTGGGATAAGACGGTTCGACTCTGGGATGCCGACTCCGGCGAATCCTTGAAGAGCCTGGATGTCGGCGAGAAAGTGCTCTGCCTTGCCTGGTCGCCCCGTACACTCGACAGTGGTAAAACCCTGCTGATTGGGACGAAATCGGATGACGAACATGCGGGCAGTCTCTACTCCTGGGACTTTTCCGGCAGGAACCCGAAACGGCTTTCTCAGCAGGAGAGACCGGTAAGCTGCGTCGCGTATAGCCCCGATGGCCGCTATGCCGCAATCGGCCAGGATGTCGGCGAAGGCGGCAGCCATGCGGTTCACCTCTGGCCGTCGAGCCAGATCGGCTCTGGCGGTTCCGATCGTGTCCTGGTCCAGCAGAGCGCCATCCAGTCGGTAGCATTCGCACCGGGCGACGATGCTCTGGCGACTGGTACCAACGATGGCGACATCTTTCTCTGGAGCCTCAAAAATGAATCTGCTCCGCCAAAGCGCCTGGGCGGCTCCGGCGGCGCGATGACCGACATCGCCTGGTCGGCTGACGGCAAGAAGCTTCGGTGGAAAAGCAAAGGAAAAGAATTCTTATACGATCTGAGCCTTGCCTACTGCCGCCCAGGCGACGCTCCTGGACCCTGGCTCGGGCCAGTGCTGGCGGATGGTCATGGTCATTCATTGGGACTGACCGACCATAGCCATGCGGCGGCTCTTTCCAGCCAGCCGGACACGACTTATCCGCCGAAAGTCACCGACAAAACGGACCCTGATTACCTTTCTTACAACAATGACTACGTGACCAGCGAGACCTTTACGCGTGACGGCAGCAAAGTCATTGTCGGGTCGAACCTGGCCCTGCGCCTTTTCAACGTGTCTGATGGCCGGCTGATCAGTCAGTTTATCGGGCATACCTCGGACATTTTATCCGTCGCGGTCTCGCCGGACGGCCATTATCTTGCGTCCGCTTCCAGTGATCAAACTGTCCGGATCTGGCGCATTGAAGAAGACAATCTTTCTATTGCCCCGATCCTGAGCATCTACGCGGATGACCAGCCGAACTACGTCGTCTGGACTCCTCGGGGCTACTACGCCTGCTCTTCTCACGGCCAGAGCATGATCGGCTGGCAGAGGAACCAGGGAGAAGACGCGAAGGCTTCCTATGATCCGGCGGAAAACTTTCCCGTTCTTCGCCAGCCGGATGTGATCGCCGCACTCTGGAGCGACGGCGTCGAAGGTGACATCGACAAAGCCGTTGAAAAAGTCGGAGCGCCTGCCGCCAATGTCGACAAGATTAGGCCGCCTGCCATTGACGCCCTAAATATCAAGGAGGGCCAGCAGGTCGCTTCGGCCAGCCTCGATGTGAGCGCCCATATCCGCCCTGGCAGCAGCCCGCTTGCCTTCGTCAAAGTCGCTGTCAACGGCCATGTGAAAGTCACCGATGCTTTGACCAATATCGGCACTCCCGGACAGACGCTCTCGCGGCACTGGACGGTTCCACTGGCTAAAGGAGAGGACAACACCATTTCGGTCACAGTCTATGACAAACCGGAAACAGAAGGTCTTCAGCCGAATATCAGCGGCACCAGCGTCCTGGTACACTGCACGGCTCCTCCGACTCCCGTCCACCAGCCCCGGCTGACCCTACTGACAATCGGTGTCAAGCGCTATCTGAAGTTCCTCGACCTGCTGTATCCCGACAAAGATGCGTTAGGTGTCCAGAAAGACTTTGAAGATCAGGTCGGTCCCGGCAAGCTGTTCAGCCAGATCACGTCCTATTCGCTGGTTAACAAAGCTGCCACCAAAAAAGGCATCGAAGACGCTCTCGCGAAGATCAAGGCCCAGAATCAGGACGAAAACGACTACACCGTCGTGTTCGTCGCCGGACACGGTGGCCAGACTGACTCCAAACATTACTACTTCCTGCCGTATGACGTCGACACTTCCGTCGACGCCGCGACAGTCGCCAGCACCGCCGTCAATTGGGACGACTTCTACGCCGCCCTCAAGGGCCTTCCCAGCCATGTCGTCGTGTTCCTCGATACTTGCCACTCGGCAGGCGCGAAAGAGACGCAGGCGACTGACTCGGCTTCCAACGACCAGACCAACAACCTGGCATATCGCGAACTGCTGGCAGAGCTCGCCTCGGAAGCCGACAACCGCACCTCGGCAGTGACGACCCTGGCCTCCTGCGGGGCGGGCCAAACAAGTCAGGAACTGACCCGCTACCAGCACGGCGCATTCGCCGAAGCCGTGATTGAAGGCCTGAAGGCTATCAATAACCCGGCGCATCCCGCCGACCAGCGTCACCTGAAGCTTCGGCGTTTGTTCAATTACATGGTCACCGAAGTGACCTCGATCACCGGCTTCCAGCAGGACCCGGAAACATTCGGATCCGGTGATCTGGATACGCTGACAATGGCCGATGTCTCGCCCCAAACCGCCAGCCGCTGACAAAGCCTCTGACGAGAAAACGGCTCTCTTTGATGCACCTATGTGTTATACTGATGGATAACATATAGGTGGCATGGATTGAGGCCAGGGAGGGCGCGTAAAGAAAGAAGGGATACTAGCATGGGATTGTTGGAAAAGGGCGTAAATGCGCCCGATTTGTGCAGGGGTGCGCGTACATACCAGAATAAACAGGCTTCTAACACCGAAACGCAGGATGCTGTCAATGAGACGAATGTGCTCACCTTCGTTACTTCGGAGGGGGAAAGAATTGTTTTTGAAGACATGGATATTCCTGTTGGAAAAGCCGCCGCACTTGCAGGTGAAGAAGCATTGGGTAAGATTTGGAACAGGCCAGCGGAGGATTTGGCTTGGCGAGATATATAAAAGGGGACATCATAACGGTCAATTTCCCGTTTTCAAGCGACACCGACTTCAAATACAGACCTGCAATAGTCCTTGCGTCTTGGCCCTACCTAGACAGCAGGGACTATTTGGTTTGCATGATTTCAACGCAGGATGATAATGACCCATTTCAATTGGAAGTCTCAAAGGACGATACGATAGGTGGGGCCTTTCAAGAAAAGTGTTATATCCGTCCTACCTACACCTTCGCCGCTTCCGAGAAGCGTATTCAGCGTAAGATTTGTTCCCTCAAGCCCGAGATGCTGGCATCTATCCTGAAAATATTGCATGAATTAATCGGGCAGTAAACGATGTATCAGAATGGTTTCGCCTAAAACTTTTCCATACCTGATTCGTCTAACTATGCCGCAAGTAGTCCGGCGCAAGCCCATTGTATCCCTTTTTGAGTTTCTTGTCTTCGTGCCTGTTCTTCTCCCATCCGCCGATGTAAGTTTCATCTGCCAGGTTCGGAGAGCGGGCGACTTTAGTCGCCCGACACGTTAAGACTTGCTGAAGTTCAAATTGTAGGTGACGCCCGCATAGAAGCGGACCAGGCTGTCTGTCGTCGAGATGCCCAGGTCACGCGCGGGGACATGGTAATTGATATAGCGCAGCTCGGCGGAATAGGATAAAGGCGAGTGCTTCGGCGCATAACTAAGACCGAGCAAAGCCGCGACTCCCGTGTCTCCCCCGCTGAATGTCAGATGATCGTTGCCGCTGCGGCGGTTGAAGTAAGGTCCGATGCCGATCTGAACGCCGAACGGCGAGGTCGGTGTCTGGTTCTTGACATTATCCAGGACGAACCCGTAATATTCGAACAAGCCCAGATGCGTATCCCCGCCTACATTGGCAAGAAAGCCGATTTTGTTGTCGAGAAAATACTTCCCGTAGAGAGCCAGCCGGTCGATATTAGAGTTATGATACCAGTACCACGCCCCGATGGAAGCGCTGCTGAGTGACCCGCCTTTGTGGTTCGGCGGCAGTGAAAACAGCTTTTCTGCCAGCAGCGTCGTTCCCGCATAGCTGTGCGTATCCGTGTGCGTAAAGCCGTTGGCGTCCCGAAGAGAGACCTTGAACTGAAAAACAGTCGCGTCCGGGCTGACTGCGATAAAGGTTTGCGCCGGTGGAAGTTTCAGGCTGCCTCCCGAGCCGGTCGGGCGTACCGTGCTGGTTTCCGCCCCTGTCGATTGTGCCTGCGCCCGGCCGCCCAGCATCAATCCTGCCAGCACAGCGGTGGTGAGAGCGGCATGTTTCGTGAAAGTGGCATAGTTCGTGCTGCGTGGTTTCAAGCGTCTGTCTCCTTCATTCAATGAACGTTCTTCTTTAGGGCATGGCACCTACGGCTGCGGGATGAGCAGCTCGCATTCGCCGTAAGCATGAACCCAGTAGCCGATATACGGGATGATGACTGATCCCGAAGTGAAGCCATTTTCCGGAATGTAGTCGTAGGCATTTGGCGTCACTGTCTTATCCAGGCCGTACTGGTAGAACACGGCGCTGACAAGGCCCAGCGCATCGGCATTTGTCAGGCTGCCGGTAAAGACAGCGTTTGCAGAGTCTGTTCCTGATACCTGAATGTTCTGCAAAAGAACACCCACGGCAGTCTGTCCTTCTGTTTCCGCCCAGGGATCTCCGATCATGTTCCATCCAGGATGCAAATGGATGATAAAGCGTCCCTGAGCATCAATCGGGCCAGTTCCTAAAGGGAGAGACCGGGCATCGGTTCCGCGCTTCACCAATCCCACCACAGACACGGCATTTGCATCAGGAACCGGGAACCGTCCCCAGTAACCCTGTCCAAGTACCAGCGCATTGGCAAGGGTACCGGTGGAGTTGGTGACTTGATAGGCGAATGTCAATGGGTTCCATACTGCCAAATTGCTGTAAGGGGTAAGTGCGGTCGAAAACGGGCTGGCAGTAATCTCTGCGAGAACACTAGATCCTGGTGATGCCGGGACGTCTGCTGATGCCGGAGTGATAGGCAATATTTTGACATCTGAATAATCGTAAGGCACGGAGAACAGAGCTTCCCCAGACGGTGCTGAGAAGTAAGCATTCGTCGTTATCGACAACTGCGGATTGGCCGCAGTGTTTGTCAGCTTCACGGACGGGTTTGGGGTTGCTCCTGACGCAATCGGCCCTAGTGGCAGGGCGAAGAATGTCGTAGAAGTATCAGCAATTTTTACTTGATGGACAGTTACAAGATAGGAATTTGCCACTGGGAAATCCTCTGCGGGTAGCGGTGCAGTGATAGTCGATGAGTTGAGTAGGGTAGCTTGCAGAGAAATCGATGTAGGACTGTCGATAGCCTGAACCGTGACGGTTGTCTGCGAATCACCGCTCGGAAGTGCTGGTAGAAATGATCCAGAAGTTGTGATGGTGAGCACTACCGATGGATCACCGACATAAGCAAATGCCGGACTGAGTGTCAGGGGTGCAGCGGTCACGGTGAAAGACGCAGACGCGGTACCTGAAGCGTTGTTGATGTCTACTATAGGGTTAGAGACTTCAACTGTGATCGATCCAGGCGTAGTTGGCAGCGTTACCGTTACTGGGATTAGTGTCGAAGTGATTGTTCCAATGGTCAGTGGAAGCTGAGTTAAACCATCCGTCCCCAAAATCACTAACGAAGTCGTGCCAATGATAAAGTTCTTCCCGCTAATACTAAGTGTTACGGATGTACCGGCAGGAGCACTGGTACTATTGGTATTAGAAACAGAAACAGAACTGATAGTCGGGCTATGATTAGTGACGAAAAATATTCCTGCATTTGAAGGGCCGCCACCTGGTCCAGGATTATGAACAATGACTGTAACGGGGCCGGCGGCGGCGGTGAATCCAGACGGCAATCCAGTCACTGTAAGTGTATTGCTGGCGGCAGTAATGGCATAGGTCAAGGACGGAGCAGAAATTGATGCCCCGTTTTGGGTAAACGTCACCGTTGAACCCGCCACAATATTGCTGGAAGCCCCTGTCGCGATATAGCTATTGACGAAGCCGGTTCCTGCGCTTCCCGGAATTATCAAACTTGTGAGAACATCACCAACATTCGCCGACATTTGCGGTGCTGCGGTAACTGTGCCGGAAACTGACGCAATGCCATTGCTCAGTGCTATGCCGGGAATCGGGTTGTTCACTATAAAGGATTGGGATGTGGATGTCAGAAATAAACCCGCGTGTACAGGATCTGGAACCTGTACGGTAACAGTGTAAGAGCCTGCTGGCGATGGCAGGATGCCATCGACGATCAGTTGTGTTCCGCCAATCACGGTTTTGGCAGGGCCAAAAAATTGAGGTGTGCCATTGTTGGCCTGGGCGAAGTTCTGCGTGAAGTAGACCTGGTTGTTTGAAGCCGTTGTGCCGTCAAAACCGCTGCCACTGAGTGTCAGCTCTACCGCTGTTCCTGTAACAGCGGCAGCAGGATTACTAGTAACTGAACTGAGTGTTAAGCCGGCTGATCCCACTGTGAAGCTCACGGAATTTGATATCCCATTCGGATTGCTAACCGTGATGGAAGAGGTGCCTGGTGTCGATGGTAAGGTGCCGGTGACCGTAAGACTGGTAGCGCTTTCAGCGACTGCGCTTCCAAATATGAGTGATCCATTAAAAGTAACTGTGTTGGCAGTGCCGGTCGTGAAGCCTGATCCGGTGAGGGTCAAGGTAATTGCACTTCCCTGAGTTCCGGTGGTCGGATTAGTGGAAGTCAAGTTGGGAACCGGATTGATAATAAAATCAGCGGCATTGGATGT
This sequence comes from Janthinobacterium lividum, assembly GCA_050954545.1. GTDB lineage: Bacteria > Armatimonadota > Armatimonadia > Armatimonadales > Capsulimonadaceae > JANXMY01. The sequence continues at coordinate 22,492 of JBPBQB010000303.1, forward strand.
GCTGCCACCAGGATTCGGATTAGTGACGGTGACAGTCACTGTTCCGGACGTAGTCGGCAAAGTCAGCCCGGAGACGGTAATCTGGGTGGCACTGTCGACGGTGAAGCCGGCGGGTGTCAGGGGCGTGGTGCCATCCGGCCCGATGATCTGAACCGTCGATCCACCGGTTCCTGTCAGGAACCCGGTGCCGGTAATGACTACGCTGGCGACCGTCGCTCCTGCCACACCAGTGCTGGGCGTTAAGTTGGTGATCGCAGGGGCAGGGTTGTTCACGACAAAGGTGACTGTGCCGCTGCTTCCGTTAGCATTCGAGACCTTGACATTATAGGTGTCAGCACTAGGCAGGAGACCGGACACCGTTAATGTCGTACCGGGTGCAGATGAAACGGCGGAACCGAAGGTAGTGACGATACCTGTATTGGTTCCGGTAGTGCCCGTAAGCGTAACGATATTGGCACTTCCCGCCGTGAAGCCCGTGCCCGTCAGTGTCAGCGTAGTCGATGTCTCGGCGATGGATGAGGCTGGGATACTGGTGACGGCAGTCAAAGTCGGTGGTGAAGCTGGATTAACGGTGAAAGGAACGCCTGCGGCTGTGGTCCCGTTGGCGTTGGTCACTTTGACGGTATAAGCGCCGGCGACCGGCAGGACGCCGGAGAGCACGAGGCTGGTGGCACTCGTGGTCGGAGCGCTGCCGAACGTTGTAACGACATTGCTGTTCGAGCCGGTCGTTCCGGTGAGCGTGATTGTGTTGACTGTAGCAGACGTAAATCCCGTTCCTGTGAGTGTCAGAACAGCATTCGTTCCAGTGATAGCCGAGGCTGGGCTGCTGGTGACCGACGCCAGTGTCGGAGCAGGTGGGGTGACGGTGAAATTAGCGGCATTAGAAATGACAGGCCCAGGGTTTGTGACGGTGACAGTCACTGTTCCCGCCGTGGCCGGCAGGGTCAGGCCGGTGACTGTAATCTGAGTGGTGCTAATAACCGTGACACTGGCCGGGGGCAGCGTCGTCGTGCCATCGATGCTGACGATTTGGACTGTCGAACCGCCGGTTCCTGTCAGGAACCCGGTGCCGGTGATGACCACGCTGGGAACCGTCGTTCCGGCTACACCGGTGCTGGGTGTCAGTCTGGTGATCGAAGGCACCGGAGTGACCATGAAGTCAGCCGTATTGGATGTGCTGCCGCCAGGATTAGGATTGCTGACCGTGATGGCGACGTTCCCCGCCGCTGTTGGCAGAGGCAGACTGGCAACAGTAATTTTTGTGGCGCTGTTGACAGTAACGCTGACTGGTGTCAGTGTCGTCATGCCATCGGTGCTGACGATCTGAACCGTCGAGCCGCCGGCTCCTGTCAGGAACCCGGTGCCGGCAATGGTCAGGTTCGCCACGGTCGTTCCGGCTACACCGGTGCCGGGCGTCAGGCTGGTGATCGCAGGGGCAGGGTTGTTCACGACAAAGGCGACTGTGCCGCTGCTCCCGTTGGCGTTGGTGACTTTGACATTGTAGGTGTCGGCAGGCGAGGGAAGAGCAGCCGTCACGGTCAGGCTAGTCGCGCTGGCGGCATTTGCACTGCCGAAGGTGCTGACGATGCCGCTGTTCGTTCCCGTCGTTCCGGTAAGCGTCACCGTGTCGGCAGTCGTAGTCGTGAAGCCTGTCCCTGTCAGCGTCAGTGCGACCGGACTTCCCTTGACTGCTGAGGCGGGATTACTGGTCACGCCGGTCAGAGTCGGGGGGGCAGGAGTATTCACTGCAAACAACTGGGTGTTGGAGGTTCCATTGCTGTTCGTGATTGTGACATTGTAGGTGTCGGCAGTCGATGGCAGGGCCGCAGACACGGTCAGGCTCGTGGCGCTGGCGGCATTTGCGCTGCCAAAAGTCGTCGTGACACCCGTGTTCGCTCCTGTCGTTCCGGTGAAAGTCACCGTGTTGGCGGTTGCGGTCGTGAAGTTCGTTCCGGTGAACGTCACGGAAACTGTGCTGCCGGTCGCTCCGCTGCTCGGGCTGACGCTGGAAAGAGTCGGAGCGACTGCTTGAGCTGAGTGCAGGGAGACACCAAAAGCAGTGAAAACAAAGAAAAATAACAGCAGGATTGGCTTCAAAAAACGAACAGGAGACATGTCGCGATCCTTCCTCAAATGAGGTCACAATATTATATTCAGCGCAGCCGCGAAACATTCAGCACAGCCGCGTATGCAAGCTAGATTGTTGTGGGAGGTGCCGGTGAGACGTCGTAAGCGACCACGTAGGTGCCGCTGTCGCTTAACGCGTTCTGGAAACCACCTGATGACACCGCGCTGCTGGGAAAAACGAGGGTTCCGGTGACTGTGCCGCCTTTTGTAGTATCTGTGTTCGGCGTAAAGAGACCGGGCTGCACCACCCAGGTTCCTGTGACACGATCAAGCGTATAAATCTTGATCGTGGCTTCCTGGTTTGCGCTGAGCGGTTTATTAGTCGTAGAGTCGACGAGAGAAGACGCAGGCATCGTGAGCGTAATCGTGACTGGAGTGTTGAAGCTGGTCAGAGCCGGTGACAAAGTGATCTGAAACGCTTCTGTAATCGCCGCTCCGACTTGGGTTCCGAGGCCTGGATACGTGGTGGCGACCGAGCTTAGGGCTGTCTGCTGGGCTACGTTTACCTCAACTCCCGTCGAAACGGCATTCGGAAGCGTGGTAAAGACAATGCCGGAGATGGTGGTGTCGCTCCCGGTAATAGGCGGCGTCACCGTGCCGCCGGCAGGAACGATTCGGAACCCTTCCGACGTGGTAGAAGTGCCGTTGATACCACTGCCACCGCCGCAGCCGCTTAAAAGGGCAAGTGAGCCCAGGGCCAGAACCCAGGCAAGAATTGGGCGCGGGCGTCCTGCCCGCCGCGTGATGGAATGCATGTCGTCAAGTCCTCTCTTGCGCGGCTGTCGCCCTGTGCGGCTTCGCACACAGTCGTCCCAGACACATCGCTCCGAACAGTAGTAGAACCCGGTCACGGCGGCAGAGCCGCAGGGCACGCGGGGTAATGGATCGCTTTTAATGGATCGCTTTTGCGGCCAGGCCGTAGGCACTTGCTTACGAGATATTTGCTTGCGGCTAAATTAAAGAACTTGCTCTTAAATCAGGGTAAAACTTAGGGGTACTGCTTTAGTACATGCTGCCAACGGGAACTTAAGAAGGGAGCACATAGCTATTCTATCGTAAAAATGCCTGGTTGTCAAGCATTTTGTTTTGACAAGCTCGAAGGCGGCTGGCCCGCCTGCGGCGACTGTGCTTTGCTGCACTAGGCGGCTTTGAGCCGGGGGGCAAACACTGCGCCCGAACGCACTTCTTCGGACATGTCTTCTTCAAGCATGTCTACTTTGAAGTGCGCTACAGTCGAGTCCAGCTCACGGGCTACGCCGGAAAGCTCTGCTGCCGACACGACCATCTCCTCGACAAAAGCACTCTGCTGGGACATCGTTCCCGCCACCGATTGAACCGAGACTGCGACATGCTCTGCGCCGGCAGACATCTCTTCCGCCGCCGCCGAGCTTTCTTCTACGATTGCCGCAACATCGGAGATCGTATCTGAGACTTTCCCCGCATTGACCGACATCTCTTCGGCGGCTGCGCTGATGCTCAGAACGCGGCTGGACATCTCCTCTACCACAGACTGAATGCGGAGCAAGGCTGTTCCAGCTTCACTGGCCAGCACGCTGCCTTGCGCCGCTTCGTGTGTTCCGGCTTCCATCGCGAGGACTGCCAGACGCGTTTGAGACTGGATCTCTCCGATTAGCGCCCCGATGTCTTGAGTCGCTGCCGTACACCGCTCCGCCAGCTTACGCACTTCGTCTGCGACTACCGCGAACCCGCGCCCGGCTTCCCCGGCCCTTGCCGCTTCGATCGCCGCGTTCAGAGCCAGCAGATTTGTCTGACCGGCAATCTCGTTGATTGTCTGGACGATCCCGCCGATCTTCGCCGAAGTGTGACCTAAAGAAGCGATCACTCCTGCTGACTCGCTGACCGCATTTTGGATACGCCCCATGCCCGAAACCGTTTTCTTCACCGCTTCGGCTCCTGCCGCGGCTGTTTCAGTCGCCAGCGCTGAAGACTGAGTCGCGGCTTCCGTGTCTCGGGTGACGCTTTGAATGGCGGAAACCAGTTCTTTGACCTGTTCTGCGCCCGCTGCGATGGAAACAGCCTGGCTGGTGCTGCCCTGGGCCACTTCACCTGCCCCGTGTGCCGACTGCTCGGAAGTCTGAGCGACTTCCTGCATTGTCGCCACTACTTTCCCGGTCGCTTCTCCTACCTGGCTGCTGACCGCTGATAGTGCCTGGGAAGCTGATGCCACCTGTGACGACGATCTCTGTAGCCCCCGCACCATGTCCCCGAGCGATGCCTGTGCCATGTGGAACGAATCGATTGTCACTTTTGTTGTGACAAGCACCGCATTGAATGTTGCCGCGACCTGACCGAGCTCGTCCTGAGTCGTCAGGGCTAGGGGCGGCGGCGTCGTCCCGACCAGCACTGTCAGGTCACCTCGCTCCAGTGCTTCGATCCCCGCCCGGAGGTTCGTGACACACACTTCATGCAGTGCCACCATGCCGGCGCAGACTTCCGAAAGTGCGGCTGTGGTGGAGTAAGAAAGCGCGGCGAAGAAGTAAAGAGCCAGCAATAGGGACGCTGCGACGCAGAGGTCGACAGCGTCGCGCCGCACCAGAAAGCCGTGTACGCGCTTCTGAAGCAGGTCATCCAGCGTACCGAGTGCCTCTCCGTGAAACTGGGCAAGCGCATCCGCCGCACTGCCCGATGCCGCGCAGACGGTCTGGGTCTGGACATGCGGCGGATTCGCATTCAGCAGGCCGGACTGAACGGTGTCCAAAAAGGCGCTTGTCTGGCGAGATGCAGTCGCCTGGGCCGGATCTACCTGGGGCTTGACAGCAGGATTGAACTGTTCCGCTTGCTGCAAATCACCTTGCAGCGTCCCGAGGGGCGAGGAGATAAGGCCAGTCAGCACTGTAAGCTGCGTGCGCTCGCTTTGGGTCAGAATTTTGCTCTGGGCGGCTCCTGCCGCGAGATCACTGGCCCGGCTGACGCCGACCAGCACCTGGGGCGTTTGGGTCAGAGCCGAGTCCATCGTGTAGTAGCTGTCGATATCGGGATCCAAAATCAGGTTGGAGTTATTGCCGACCGTCTGGATAAAGGCGACGAGGGAGTCGATTAGTGCTTGATTCGCGGTCTGGTCCGTGCCGGTATCGCTCTTGACACTCTGCCACTGGGCTTTCAACTTGTTCCAGTCGCCGGTGGATTTCAGGGACGTGCCCATCTGGCCGTCTACGCTGTCGACTGCCTGGATGTCCTGGCTGATCAAGTCTTCCTGATGAGCCATTTCATCCGGCGAGATGTCATGGTTCAGGCGGAAGCTGGTCATCATCCGCTGACGGCCTAGAATGTCCTCAAGCAGCTTGGTCGTGGGGCGCTCATAAGCAACACCCGCCCGCTCCATCTGGCCGAATGCGATACTTTTATTGATCTCGGACTGGAAGTAGAAGAAAACCAGGACAAGCGGCAGGAGGAACAGAATACCGACAAGAATAAACTTGCCCGCAAATCGCAGCCGGGCCAAAAGGTGTCCAGCAGGGGAAAAGAAACGCATCATCAAGGCAGCACCTTTTCTATTGCGTTCTTCAGCAACATTCTCTTTATCGGAATAACTACCAGGTTTCTCTAGGGACTGATACAGATGTCAGGCAGGATTCGCGGCAGAAATCCCGAATAATGCAGCATGGCAGAAATCTACTTTGATCCCGCTCCGCTGCGTGCTCAGTTTCCATCTCTGGCACTGACTCTCGACGCACACCCTGCGGTCTTTTTCGATAACCCCGGCGGGACACAGGTTCCTGAGACGGTCATCAGCGCTGTCGCAAACTATTACCGGCACTCCAATGCCAATGTCGGCGGGGCGTTTGAAACCAGCCGCCGTACCGATGCCGTAGTCGCCGACGCCCGTGCGGCGGTCGCAGACCTGCTGAACGCACCGGGACCGGAGACCATTGTCTTCGGTCCCAGCATGACCGCGCTGACATTTCATCTCGCTCGGTCTTTCGCCGACGCGCTCAAAGTCGGTGATGAGATCATCGTGACCACTCTCGATCACGATGCTAACATCGCGCCCTGGGTCGATTTGAAAGCAGTCGGCGCAGTGATCCGTGTCGTGGACATCCACCTGCCGGACGGCACTCTTGACATGGACAGCCTCGCCGCCGCGCTTTCGCCATTGACACGACTTGTCGCCGTCACCCATGCCTCAAATGCCGTCGGTACTATCCCTGATGTCGCACGGATCACCCAGATGGCGCATGAACACGGTGCGTTAGTCTTTATCGATGCCGTCCAGTATGCGCCCCATGGCCCGATTGATGTCCAGGCATTGGGCTGCGACTTTCTGGCCTGCTCCCCCTACAAGTTCTTTGGCCCGCATCAGGGCATTTTATACAGCAAAGCAGAGCACCTCCGGCGTTTGACCCCGCACAAAGTCAAGCCGTCTAAAGATACGCTCCCGTATCGCTGGGAGATGGGAACCCTGAGCCACGAAGGCCTGGCAGGAGTTTCGGCGGCGGTCGCGTATCTGGAAAGCGTCGGCGTCCTCTACGGTCTGCCGTTTCTGGAAGAGTACCAGGGGCAGGGGTACACAGGCCGGGCGCTGACCCTCAAAACAGCCATGCGGGCCATCAGTGCCTACGAACAGACACTCTCCCGGCATCTTCTCACAGGCTTGCAGAGTATTCCCGACATTCAGATCTATGGATTGACCGACCTGGCCCGGCTCGACGAGCGCCTGCCGACCGTTGCCTTCACCTGGCCCCGCCTGTCGCCGCGCGAGACCGCCGAAATGCTGGCAAGCTTCGGCATCTGTGTCTGGAGCGGCAACTACTACGCCCTGCGTCTGATGGAAGCACTCGGGCTGGAAGGGCAGGGGGGCGCAGTCCGGGTGGGCCTGACCCATTACAACACAGCAGAAGAAATCGACCGGATGATCGCCGCCCTGCGCGGCGTCCCGAGTTCAACAGACTGAGGAGAACAGACAAAATGAGCGAATACGACGACATTTACGACACGATGGCAGATGGCTCGGAAGACGACGTTGAAGCTGCCCTGCGGCGTCAGGACGAAGCCCTGGCCCTGCTGGAACGACTGCGGATTACCGAGCCATCAGGCCCAAAATCCGATGAAGCGCCCGGCGGTGGCCGCCGCGATTTTCGCCGCTGGCCCGCGCCCGAAGGCATTACGGTCCATCTGCACGACGGCAGCACCTGGCAGCCCGCCCCGTCCAGTGACCTCGGCGTCGGTGGTGCCCGTCTAAACACCGTTCCTGCCTGGCTCCTTGGCCCCGTTCCCGTGCGCCTTCAGGGCGTCACTGGCCCCGCCGTGCTCACCCTCGGCGACCTCGTGTGGCGCGACAGCAAATCCGGCGCGGCAGGCCTGCGCTTCGAGTTTTCCGATGCCGAAGAGCACGACCGGTGGACAGCCATCCTCATCGACGCCCTGCTGGCCCGCTACGCATTGGGACAGTGAAAGACCTACCACCTTGCTTCGCAGGATCCTCCCTAAAGGGAGGATTTAGAACAGAGAGTCAGGATTGTATTTATTATCCTAATCCTCCCTTTAGGGAGGACCACAGCGAAGCGGTGCGGTAGGTCATCTGCTGGCTATCTCTAACTACTCGACATCTTGCCGCCGGTGACTTCGACCAGTGCGCCGGTCATGAAGCTGGCATCGTCGGATGCCAAAAAGACATACGCCGGAGCCAGCTCATCGGGCTGGCCGGGGCGGGCCAAAGCTACTTCGCCGCCGAAGGTCTTGATGTCTTCCATCTCCATCGTGCCCGGAATATTCGGGGTCCAGACCGGACCCGGACAGACCGCATTGACACGGATGTCCTTCGGCCCCAGATTGAGCGCCAGCGCCTTCGTAAACGCATGGATCGCGCCTTTGCTGGTGCAGTAGTCGATCAGATGCGGCTCGCCGACAAGTCCGACAATGCTGCCGGTGTTGACAATCGCGTCGCCTTTGGTCAGATGCGGCAGAACTGCTTTCGCCATATGGAAGTAGCCGAAGATATTCGTCTCTAATGTCCGACGGAACTGCTCTTCACTGATGTCTTCCAGAGAGTTCTGCGTCGCCTGATACGCGGCATCGTTGACCAGAATGTTCAGCCCGCCGAACTCGCTGACCGCCCGTGCCACGGCTTCATGGCAGGCCACCGAGTCGCGGACATCGGCTTTCAGCACCAGGCAGCGCCGCCCCTGCGCCTCGACTTTTGTTTTGGTTTCTTCCGCGTCGCTGTCGTTTTCGTTATACAAAATCGCGACATCCGCGCCTTCCATCGCGAATGCAATGGCGACGGCCCGGCCGATGCCGGAGTCCGCGCCTGTGATAATCGCTTTTTTGCCGGTCAGCTTCCCGGCAGGCTTGTAGCCGATCAAATCTGTCTGCGGCGGCAGCGCCATCTCGCTTTGTTTGCCGGGGTAGGGGATCTTCTGTGCGGGGAGATCGGCGGTCGTAGGCCGGGTCGGTTTATCAGTCATTGGGTGTGTACTCCTTGATGTTTGGGAGTATTGCCGCAGACATCCGCAAATCAAACGCAATCGCACACTTCGCAAGGATCGAAATAAATTGTCCCAGTCCTGCGCCCTCCGGGTCTGCCAGTGCAGAAGCGGCACTTCCTGGTGTCTTCGCCGTTTAGCCGCGCGTTTCAACGCATGGTCTTGATTCTCGCGCAGGAATTCAGCAGTGGGATGTCTGACTTAAAACCAACTTTCACAACCATTCGCACAAGGAACACAATTATATGACAACCATCGCCATCGTCGGCTGCGCCCATATCCATATCGGCGGCTTTGTTCAGGCCATTAAAAGCCAATCGGAGCTTCGCTGCAAGACCGTCTGGGATCATGACCCCGCTCGTGCTCAAAAACGTGCTCCCGAGCTTGGCGCGGAGATCGCCGCCGACTTCCATTCCATCTATGCCGATCCTGAGATTGAAGCCGTTCTTGTCTGCACCGAAACCAACCTGCATGAGCAGGTCGTCCTTCCGGGTGCTGCCGCGAGAAAGCATCTGTTCATCGAAAAGCCTCTGGGGATGGGTGCTGCCGACGGCTATGCCATGGCAGACGCGATTGAAGCAGCAGGCGTGATCTATCAGACCGGCTTCTTCATGCGCGGTGATCCGAAACTTGTTTTTCTCAAAGGGCAGGTGGAAAACGGTGCCTTCGGCAAAATTACCCGCGCTCGGGGCAGCAACTGCCACGGCGGGGCATTGAACCATCTGTTTGACACGGAATGGCGCTGGATGGCCGACCCGAAAATAGCAGGTGTCGGTGGATTTGGCGACCTCGGTGCCCATGCCCTGGACATCCTGCTCTGGATTTTGGGCGATGTCACCTCAGTCACGGCTCAGATCGACTCCGGCACCAACATCTATGATGGCTGCGACGAAACCGGCGAAGGCCTGCTTCGCTTCGCAAACGGCACCATTGGAACACTCGCCGCCTCCTGGGACGATGTCGCAGGCCCGGTATCGTTCCTAATCAGCGGCACGGAAGGTCACGCGGCTATCATCAACGATGAACTGTACTTCAAAAGCAAGCACGTCGAGGGTGCCGACGGCAAATCCCCCTGGACCCAGCTTCCTGAAAGCCGCCCCGCCAGCCTGGATGCCTTCTTCGACGCGATCACCGGAAAGGACGCTGCCCTGGTCAAAGTCCGCGACGCCGCCTACCGCAGCGCCGTCATGGAAGCAATGTATCAAGGTGCCCGGCAGAACGTTTGGGTGACACCCGCCACACCCTGAACGCGGCGCAAACACCCGTATTCGTACTTGGCATGATTTCTGCATAGGAAGAAATTGTATTCAGGAAAACAAATCCATTTTGTGCTGAGGCTCTTATGCATCTATTCAACCGCCGAGCTCATGACGGCAGCAGTTCAATCATCCAAATCGGCGAAGGTATGGATGTCATCGAAGTAGAGATACTGGAAGTAGTCGGCGAACAGGTGATCGTCGGCATCTTCGCGCCCCGCGAAGTTTCCGTCCAGCGCAAAGAAGTCGTGCTGGAGCGCCGCCGCTCCGAAGAAACAAACCCACCTGCCGTTCAGTAAACGGCAGCCGAAAAGCCCCCAGTCTAAAGACTGGGGGCTTTTTTAATCCACTGCAATCACCACCAGCTTCATGCGACCCGATGCGCCGCTTTTAATCGACACGTCAGATTTGCGGCACCCAAACTGCTTCGCGATCAGCCCCACTAGTTCTTCATTAGCCTTGCCATCAATTGGCCGCGCCTTGATCTGCGCCAGCCAGAGACCACCCTCCGCTTCTTCCAGCAGACTGACCCGCGCATTCGGCTTCACCTTCACTTGAATTGTCTTCACGCTGCTCCTATAATTGCAAAGACGACAGGGCAAATCCCGCCCTGAAGGGCAGGTCTGGAGGCGCAGACGCCAACCGGGCGGTGCCCGGAAATGCTATTGACCATAGGCTTTTTTACTTTTCCGATATTATTCTTCCGCACACCGTGCGGTTGGCGTCTGCGCCTCCAGACCTGCCCTTCAGGGCGGGATGCTATCTTGTAAACACGGATAATCTTAGAGGGGATCACTTCCCGCTGGTGTCAAACGGGAACGCGGGAAGGCCGGCTTTGTTGTACAGGCTGCTAGTGGGGAAATCAGCCCAGTCGTACCGGACTGAAGCCGGCAGAGGCACCTGCGCTGAAGAAACGACCACCATATCGCCGTCGATCCGGGCGTCTGCCGGAACAAACTTGCCGGCGGCGGCAGCGATCTCAAACCCGGTCAGCGCCGGGCCGTCATGCGCGACTAAACCACCTTCAATATGGCTGAATTTCAGCGTGATTGCGGAGCCTGAGACGGCCATCGATTGGTAGACCGGACCGGAGTAGGACACTTTTTCGCCATACGCTTTCGCTTCAGCGACAAGCGCCAGGCGGCGGCCTACTTCCTGCTTGTTTTTCGGATGGATGTCACCTGCATTGCCGATGTCGATGGCAGCCGCAATGCCCGTGTTAGGAACGCTTTGAGCCGTAAGCCACTGAGCCTGACGCAGATCCGGCCACATATTGCTGCCGGACTGAAAGCCGGCCAGTTGAACGATCAGAAACGGGAAGTTC